>CALBSU010000765.1 GCA_937967285.1 uncultured Acidobacteriota bacterium | reverse complement strand
TTCTACTTTCTACTTTTTACTATGTTCTTATCCACACAGGCACTTCTATCAGGACTGATCGACTACGCCGGACTCTTTCCGCCCGCCGGGCTGGGGATGGAGGCGGCCGTCGCAAATTACGCGCGCTACCTCAGAAGTCCCGAGGCGTGGATGCTGGGGCGTTTCATCGTGCCGGTATCGCGTCTGGCGGAGTTCGAGACAGCCGCGGCTTCGGTCGACGGCGGGTCGTGGCGGCTGAGCGTCCTCGGCGGAGATGACATCCGGGCCGATATCGATCGGATCGAAGCGTTCAATGCTGAGAATGCGGGCCGGTTCGAGATCGACGTGATCGAACTCAAGGGGGTGTCGGATGTTCAGGCGGCGATGGATGTCATGCCGGCGGGTTTGACTCCGTATTTCGAGATTCCGATCGGGAAGGATCCGACCGATCCGGTCAGGGCGATCGGCGAGGCCGGCGGTCGGGCGAAGGTCCGCACCGGAGCCGTCACTTCGGACGGGATACCGTCTTCCGGCGAACTGGCGCGATTCATCCGGGCCTGCGCCGAGGAGGATGTTGCCTTCAAGGCGACTGCCGGACTCCATCACCCGGTCAGGGCGACATTCCGGCTGACCTATGACCCGGATAGCGATTCGGCTATGATGCATGGGTTCCTGAATGTCTTTCTTGCGGCCGCGTTCGCGTACAACGGACTCGAGACTGAGCGCCTGGTCGAGGTGCTCGAAGAGACTTCGACGGAGGCTTTCGTTTTCGAGAGCGGGAGCATATCCTGGCGCGATCAGATGACGGTCCGCGGGCAGTTGAGGGTGACGCGCAGTGAATTCGCCATCGCCTTCGGTTCCTGTTCGTTCGAGGAGCCGGTCGATGATTTGAAGAGGATGAATCTGATATGACCTATGCGATCGACGAGACGCATGATCCGCAGCTTCAGAGCTGGGTGGAATCGGCCAACGATCCGCAGACAGACTTCCCGATTCAGAACCTGCCCTTCGGCATCTTTGCCGATCCCGACGACGAGGATGATTTCCGGATAGGCGTGGCGATCGGCGACCGCGTGCTCGACCTGACTTCGGTGGCTGAGGATCTGTGGATGGAGCGGGACCCGGGCGATCCGACGGCTGAGGCCTGCGTGGCGGATTCGCTCGATTACGTGCTCGGACTGGATTCGGATTCGAGAATGACTCTGCGCCGGCGGATCAGCGGGCTGCTCAGCCGGAGCGCTCCTGATGACGAGCGCGCGCTCGCCGAAAAGCGGCTGTTGCCGCGCAACGGACTGGAACTGGCGATGCCGGTGACGGTCTCGAACTACACCGATTTTTACGCCTCGGTCTATCACGCGACCAACATCGGCCGGATGTTCAGACCGGACAATCCGCTCATGCCCAACTACAAGTGGATTCCGATCGGCTACCACGGCCGGTCATCCTCTGTGATCGTCTCCGGGACGGACATTCGCAGACCGTTGGGGCAGACGATGGCGGATGGCGCTGGATCGCCCGATTTCGGCCCGTCGAAGGTCCTCGATTACGAGATCGAGATGGGCTTCATCATCGGGACCGGAAACCGCCAGGGTGAGCCGATACCAATCACCCGCGCGGAGGAGCATATCTTCGGACTGTGCGTGGTCAACGACTGGTCGGCGCGCGACATCCAGCGCTGGGAGTATCAGCCGCTGGGACCTTTTCTCTCGAAGAGCTTCGCCACTTCGATCTCGCCCTGGCTGGTCACGATGGAGGCGCTGGCGCCGTTTCGTCTGCCGGCCTTCATCCGCGAGTCGGATGACCCGCAGCCGCTTCCATATCTCGATTCGCCTGAAAACCGCAGCGGCGGCGGATTCGACATCCATCTCGAGGTCCTCGTCACGACGGCCCAGATGCGGTCGAAGGGCATCGCTCCCCACCGGCTCAGCCGCGGAAACACGAAGGACCTCTACTGGACCTTCGCTCAGATGCTGACACATCATTCGAGCAACGGCTGCAATCTCGAATCCGGCGATCTGATCGCCAGCGGTACCGTCTCCGGCGCGACGCCGGAATCGCTCGGCAGCCTGATCGAGATCACGCAGAGGGGCTCCAATCCGATCGAACTGCCGACGGGCGAGGTCCGCAGGTTCCTCGAGAACGGCGACGAAGTGATCATGCGCGGCTGGTGCGAGCGCGAGGGTTTTCGCCGGATCGGCTTCGGCGAGTGCCGCGGGGTTGTTGTCAGCTAGGCTTTCCGAATGAACACGCTGCTCTGGATCATCGCCGGCGTGTTGCTGCTCGCAATCCCTTCTACACTATTGATTTGATTGATCAAAAAACAATATCTCGGGCGAGTTCATTACGGAGAAGTTTCTGGATTGAGCCGTGGAAAATGATATTATTGCAGCAGAGGTATTCGATATGAATGAAACGCAGACCTACAGCATCAATATCGAGGATAACAATATAGTCCTTCGGCTCAAAGGCGATATGTTCGATGAGGAATCACTGGTCAAACTGCTCGACTATCTTGAACTTGAGTCGATCAGGAGGCGCAGCAGCCTGTCAGCGGAAGTAGCTCAGTCCCTGGCCGATGAGATCGACGGGGAAGTCTGGGAGAAGGTCAAGGTAAGGATTCCGGGAGCCTGATTTGCCATCGGATAGCGAAGACATAGTCGTTGATACGAATATTCTGTTCTCTGCACTGTTGAGCGCTCGGTCCGATTTCTCGGAAATCCTGCTCAAATCTCCTCACCGCTTCTTCATTTGCGAACAGGTCCTGGTAGAGTTGTTCCGTCGGAAAGAGAAATTGCTCAAACTCAGCCGCCTATCCGAAACTGATCTGGCGCATTTTTATCACGTCATCATCAGGCGTGTGACCTTGTTCAAGGAGGATCTGATCTCGACCGATAATCTCGTCAGGGCGTGGGAGCTTTGCCGGGATATCGACGAGGAGGATACTCCACATGTTGCGTTGACGCTCGAAGTGGAAGGTCTTCTGTGGACCGGAGACAAGAGATTGAAAGAGGGATTGCAAATGAAAGGGTTCTACCATTTCTTTACATAGGAGAAGTGCCGTGCCCAAATCCTTTTCATCGAGGATAAAAAAGTTATCGCTATGGAAGATGCGCTGATAGTTCACCGCTTACATTTCGCTTTTACAATCACCTATCATTATTTATTCCCGCAGTTGACGATGGGGCTGGCGCCGCTGATCGTCATCCTCAAGACGCTGGCGATCTGGAAGAAGGACGAGCGATACAATCGCGCCGCGCGGTTCTGGATGAAGGTCTTCGGGGTCAACTTCCTGTTCGGCGTGATCACAGGGATACCGATGGAGTTCCAGTTCGGGACGAACTGGGCGAAGTTTTCGCAGTATGCCGGCGGAGTGATCGCGACGACGCTGGCGATGGAAGGGGTCTTCGCCTTCTTCCTCGAATCGGCGTTCCTCGGGCTCTTCCTGTACGGCGAGAAGCGGCTGGGGCAGAAATGGCACTGGTTTGCGGCCTTCATGGTCTTCGTCGGATCGTGGCTCTCGGCATATTTCATCATCGTCACCGACGCGTGGATGCAGCATCCGGTCGGTTACACGATCGCGGCCGACGGAACGGCCCATCTGACGAGCTTTTGGGCATTGCTCTTCAATCCGTGGGTCGGCTGGCAGTACCTGCACAACATGGGCGGAGCGGTGATCACGGGAGCCTTCGTCATGGCGGCGGTCGGGGCTTTCTACGTGCTCTCGGGACGGCAGGTCGAGTTCGGGCGGATGTTTCTGAAACTCGGAGTGACGACGGCGGTGATAGCCAGCCTCTTCCAGGTCTTTCCGTCGGGCGACGGTCAGGGGAAGATGGTGGCTCTGCATCAGCCGGTTACGCTGGCGGCGATGGAGGGCCTCTTCAAGACCGAAGAGGGCGCGCCGATCGCGATCGTCGGTCAGCCGAATGTGGCCGAGCGGAAGCTCGACAACCCCATCCTGATACCTCGCATGCTCAGTTTTCTGACCTACAATCGATGGAAGGCGGAGGTCAGGGGGCTGGATGCCTGGCCCGAGGACCAGTGGCCGGACAACATCCCGCTGCTCTATTTCAGCTATCACATCATGGTCGGGCTCGGGACGATCTTCATCGCGATTGCGGTGGTGGCGGCGTTTCTGCTCTGGCTCGGGAGGCTCTACGGCGCACGGTGGATGCTCTGGATACTGATGCTCAGCTTCCCGTTCCCGTACATCGCCAACACGGCGGGCTGGATGACGGCTGAGCTGGGCCGCCAGCCGTGGCTGGTCTACGGACTGATGCGGACGAGCGAGGGATTCTCTCCGCTGGTCTCTGCCGGGAACGGATGGTTCACGCTGCTCGGATTTATGGGGATGTACGCGGTGCTGAGCATCCTCTTCCTGTTTCTGATCTGGCGCGAGATCGGGCACGGGCCGAAGTTTCTGGAAGGAGAGGCGTGATGGAATCATTGTGGTTCGTACTGGTCGCGCTGATGCTCGTCGCATATGTCGTGCTGGACGGATTCGATCTGGGCGCCGGGATCGTTCATCTCTTCATCGCCCGAAGCGACGATGAGCGTCAGCTCGTGCTGCGGAGCATCGGTCCGGTCTGGGACGGCAACGAGGTCTGGCTGCTGGCGGCCGGCGGAGCGCTCTATTTCGCGTTCCCGCTGCTCTACGCTTCGAGTTTCAGCGGGTTCTATCTGCCGCTGATGATCGTTTTGTGGCTGCTCATGCTGCGCGGGATCGGGATCGAGCTGAGGTCCCACGTCGACGACCCGCTCTGGCGATCGTTCTTCGATTTCACGTTTTCGGCATCGAGCATTCTGCTGGCGATCTTCTTCGGCGCGGCGATCGG
>CALBSU010000764.1 GCA_937967285.1 uncultured Acidobacteriota bacterium | reverse complement strand
GGCGCGTGCGCACCTCAGGTGACTGGCGGCGGCGGCTGACGATCAGCTTTCCTTCGAAGTCGGCGTGCTTACGGTATCCCAAAAGGTGGAAGATCTCGATCACGAACCATCTGGCGATCCGCGTATTGACCAGATAGACCTGCCCCTCATCGCTCAGCGGATTGACGCCGGGGAGAAGCGGCAGAACCGCGTCCGCCCCGATCTTCCTGAGCAGCGTTGAGACCTTCAGCCAGAACGGCCTGACTTCACGAACCAGGAAGAAACCGTCATCGCCCTGCTTCTGGTAGAGCGGCATGAAGAGGTAACCCGATTCCGGAAGCAGGATATTTCCCCTTCTGTCGCGGGCGACGATCTGTCCCTTCTCGGCGCGGTGGAAGTTCCTGAATCCGGGCAGCATCTCGAAATCGTCGTTGGCGGCGATGCCGTGGCGATGTCTCATTTCGAGAACTCTCGGCACTCCGTTCGAGGCGGATCTGATCCGTTGCCGAAGCTCCCTGATCGGCGGCGCATCCTCGGGCGACAGGCAGCCGACGCCGACCAGCGTAAGCCAGATCGCGGCTTCGTGATTGCTGATCGAACCCGGCGAGTCATGCTGCCCGGCCTCGAACCCGATGGCGACGTGCCCAAGTTCGTTGATGTAGTTGAGGATCGTGCCGTCGAGATTCTCCTCGAGCCCCAGAATGATCGGCGCCTGCATCTGTTGCGCGAGTCTGCGATTGAGGATCGTGTCGCTGATGATGGCGAAGGGCGCGCCGTCCGAAGAGGTCGTGTGCAGGTCCAGAAAGACGGCAAGCTCGGGGTTGCCGTCGAGCGCCCGCTGGATCCAGCCGAGCAGCTCCCGCTGCTCGAAGTCCTCTGAAGTCGAGGCGGCATCCGATCCCTCATCGGCGAGCGACCAGACGCGGTGAGGCATCCACATTCGATTGAGGTCCTGATCCAGATATCTGACCCCGCGCCCGAGTGCCATCCGGTTGCCGGCCAGGCCGATCAGCTCTCCGCGGAATCGCGGCTGAGTCTGATTGAGCCTGCGCAGAACGTTTTCGAGCGCTCTCACGCCGGCCGGCTCGTTGCCATGAATTCCTCCGATGCAGAAGACCATCGGTCCGGGTGCGGTGCCGCCGTACCTGCCGATCTCGCGTTGAATTTCGGGGCTCCTCTCACGCTCGGGCGACGTACCGGTCATCATATCCCTCCATCAGTTTCCGGCGGGCTGCTTGCCCGTCATCGACGATTCGATCTGGATGAACTCGTCGACATCGAAGCAGGCGAAGCAGACCCGGTTGAAGGCATCGTATCTGTCCAGATGGACCTCGGGCGCGAGGAAGTCAGGTTTGACGGGCTCTTCGCGCAGCAGGTCCGTGCTCAGGTATTTCTTGTTGCTGTCGGGGAAGACGGTCACGACGACGGCATCGTCGCCGAGTTCGTTCTGCGCCATCAGCGCGGCGATGAAGTTGGCGCCGGACGAGATGCCGACGGCAAGGCCGATCTCGGCCGCCAGTTTCTGCGCCATGATGATCGCATCTCCATCGTGAACCGCGATCACACGGTCGAGTTTATCCATCTCCACAATCGGCGGGATGAATTCGTCGGAGATCCCCTGAATTCTGTGATGTCCGACCTTGTACCCTGTCGACAGGGTAGGTGACTCGGCCGGTTCGACCGGGTGGATCCGCACTCCGGTAACGTGCGATCTGAGAAATCTGCCGACTCCCATGATCGTCCCCCCGGTGCCGACTCCGGCGACGAAAGCATGGGGTTTCAGGCCATGCTGGCTTAACTGTCCGAGGATTTCCGGTCCGGTCATCTGTTCGTGCGCCTCGACGTTTGCCTTGTTGGAGAACTGGCTGGGCAGGTAGATATGCTGTTCGTGTCTGGCCAGCATCTCCGCCTTGTGGATCGAGCCGCGGAATCCTCCCTGATCGCTGCTCACCTGAACTATCCGGGCACCCAGGCTGCGGATCAGCTTGACGCGCTCCTCGCTCATCCAGTCCGGCATAAAGATCACGACCTGATGCCCGAGCGCCTTTCCGATTGCCGAAAACGAGATCCCTGTATTTCCGCTGGTCGCCTCGACGATCGTATCGCCGGCGCTGATCCGGCCCTCCTGATACGCCCGCTTGAGAATGTAGTAGGCCATCCGGTCCTTGATGCTGCCGGTCAGGTTGAGGTTCTCGGCTTTGGCGTAGATCACGCGCCGTTTGCCCCGGAAATGGAAATGTATCCCCAGCAGCGGCGTATTTCCGATCATGTTCTTCAGATTGCGGAAACGATCGCCGGGATAATTTTCAGCATGCCTGATGGGTTCGATGATCTCGGACTTGTTCATCTCTTCTCACCTCCGGTGTCTCAAGGCGCCGCTGGAGCGGTTATTTTCTTGATGGCAATTTCTATTCCACTGAATTCACACAGTTTAGCGGTCTCATGACGACATTCCTCTGTGCAAAATTCCACATTTATTGTGTGGTTTTTCGCTCATTTCAGGCTGAAAGTCGAGCCGGCTTGCCGAGGGCATAATGACGTGATAGAAGATCAGTTATGCGGACGCGGGCCGACAACAGAATCGAATGGAGAGAACAATGAGCAATTCCGATATCAGTCCGGTCATACATTTGAACGGCAGGGACAATGTCTGCGTGGCGCGACGCCCGGTAACTCCCGGCGAGGAGCTGGTCATCGGCGGAGAGAAGGTGGTTGTCAGCGAACAGATCGTGCCGGGGCACAAGGTCGCGCTGAGGCCGATTTCCGCCGGCGAGAGGATCTTCAAATACGGCGAGATCATCGGGAAAGCGACGCGGGACATCGGGCTGGGCGAATGGATTCATACTCACAATTCCGAACCGGACTTTTCGGGAAAACATTACGAGTTTTCGACACAAGTGCCCGTCACTGAGCCGATGAGCGAGGAAGAGGCGGGGACCTTCATGGGGTATCTGCGCGAGAACGGAGATGTCGGAACCCGGAATTATATCGCCGTCATCGCGACATCGAACTGTTCGAGTCATGTCGCGACAGAGATCGCCTATGAACTGCGTAACGTCAATCAGGAGACTCACGGTGTCGACGGTGTTGTGGCAATCCCGCATCAGGAGGGCTGCGGTCATTCACAGGGCGAGGACACGTGGCAGCTCGAACGGACGATCGCCGGGATGATCTTCCATCCGAACGTCGGGGCGGTGCTCATGGTCAGCCTCGGATGCGAGGTCAATCAGATATCGAAATACATCGGGACGACGCAGCTCGGGGAGCAGGCATTCAGGAAAGGCAAGCTGATCGTCGGGCTCGAGATGCAGTCGAGCGGAGGGACGCGCCAGACGGTCGCCGCCGGTGTCGCTCAGGTCATGAAGCTGATCGAACACTGCCGTGAGATGAAGCGGACTCCGCAGCCGATGAGCCATATCCTGCTCGGAACCAACTGCGGGGGCTCGGATGCCTTCTCCGGCATCTCAGCCAATCCGTCACTCGGGCATGCCAGCGATCTGCTCGTCCGGGCGGGCGGGACATCGGTCCTCGCTGAGATCCCCGAATGCATGGGAGCCGAACATCTGCTGACGCGCAGATCCGTTGATGAAGCGACCGGGCGCCGCGTGATCGAGGTCATCGAATGGTACAACAACTACCTCGGCCGTTTCGGAGGGGAGTTCAACGACAACCCCTCGCCCGGCAACAAGGCCGGCGGCCTCTCGAACATCACCGAAAAATCGCTCGGTGCGGTCGCCAAGGGCGGAACCACGGCCCTGACCGGCGTCTTCGCATACGCCCAGCGCGTCGATCGCAAGGGATTCGTTCTGATGAATACGCCGGGATACGACCCGGTCTCGCTGACGGGCATCGCCGCCGGCGGAGCGAACATGATCTGCTTCACGACCGGCCGCGGCTCGGGGATCGGATTTCCCGTGGTGCCGGTCATCAAGATCTCCTCGAATTCGCGCATCGCCGCACGCATGGAAGATAATATCGATATCAATGCAGGAACGGTCGTCGACGGTAGTTCGACTATCCAGGACGTCGGTCGGACGATCTTCGAGAAGATTAGACGCGTCGCTTCGGGCGAACAGACAAAGAGCGAAATTCTCGGTCACAAGGAGTTCGTCCCGTGGCGGATCGGGCCGGTTCTGTGACCGAAACGGAATTTGTCATGAAACCAATCATCCATCTGATCATTATTTCCTTCCTTCTTATCGCCGGCGCGGGCTGCGATAACCGGAAAGACGAGCCTGAGCGGAACGGGATCGACAGTACTACCTCATCGCAGGCGCCGGAGACGTCCGGGCAGGACCGTTTCAGGGTGACGCTCGTCGGCAGAATCGACGGAAAATATGACATCCGCATGGATCTCGAACGCACCGGAGACAAACTGAGGGGAACGTACTCCTACCAGCGACCCGGCGCCAGCAGCGTAGCTGCAAAGTATATCGAGCTTAATGGCGGCATAGATTCGCAGGGCAATGTCACGCTGACCGAAACGGTCTATCAGTCCGGAACCCCTGTCAAGTCCGGCGAATTCAAGGGGAAACTGCTCCCGGACCGCGAAAATGACTTGAAACGACTCACATTTTCCGGCACCTGGACGCGAACGCGCGATAATCGTTCGATGCCTTTCTCGCTGGCGGAATCGTCCCAGGGGCTGAGCGGATCGCTGACGCTCACCGAAGTGAGAAAGTCCGATAAGAACAAATCGCAGCGTTACGAACTGGAGACCTCTCTGCCCAGACTTGTCGGCGACGACAGGAAGACCGTGGAGGCATTCGATCTTGCCGTCGATAACCTGATTTCCGATTCCATAAAAGAGTTCAGGACGTTCGTGGCCGACGAGGCGAAAAGAACTGCCGACGATCCCGGGCTGCGCGATACGATGCCTCCGAACTTCCTCGAGATCGATCACAGCGTGATCTCGTCGGATCGAAGGTCTATCAGCATTCTCTTCAGCTTCCACAGCTATACCGGCGGAGCTCATCCCAATACCTTCACCAGGGCCCTGAATTTCGACCTCGAAAAACGCGCGCTCATAAGCCTTGACGACCTGTTCAAACCCGGATATCTCAAGGTCGTTTCGGATTATTGCGTGGCCGAACTGGGAAAGCTCAAGATCGGCGATGCGGACTGGATAGGAAAAGGGGCCGGTCCCGATCGCGTCAATTTCAAGAGCTGGAATATCGCTCCGGAAGGTCTGATGATCACTTTTGACGCTTATCAGGTTGCCAGCTATGCCGAAGGCCCGCAGGAGGTCGTGGTCCCGTTCGCGGTGCTGAAACCGTTTGCCCTGCCGGGCGGGTTTTTATGGAGTGCGAAATAGTTTGGAGTGCGGCGCCGCTTTGGGCGCCGCTTTTTTCGGGTACGAATTAACTTTAATCGCAATGGATAGCGGCGCCCAAAGCGGCGCCGCACTCCCAAGACGCGCTCCCAAAATGATTCATCTCAAAGAGATTCAGCTCAAACCGGCATCGAAGACGAAGAGCGGCTTCCCGTTCAATCTGCCGCTGGTCAGGAAATTCGACCGGATCGAATTCACCTCTCCCGTCACCTTCTTCGTCGGAGAGAACGGATCGGGCAAATCGACGCTGCTTGAAGCTATGGCGGCCGGAATCAATGCGATCGCGATCGGCGGGGAAGACGTTGCGCGGGATCGGTCGCTCGGACCGGCGCGCGATCTCGGCAGGCAGATAAAGTTCACCTGGAGCAGAAAGACAGGACGCGGGTTCTTCCTCCGCGCCGAGGACTTCTTCAACTTCGCACGCCGGATGCAGGAGGCGATGGCTGAATTGAAGAAGATCGCTGACGACTTCAAGGGAGAGTATTCCGGATATGCGCTCAACCTCGCTCAGGGATCGGTGCTCGGCCAGCGTCAGGCTCTGATCGAAAAGTACGGAGAAAATCCGGATGCCAGCTCACACGGCGAGGCGTTCCTCAAACTTTTTCAATCAAGGTTCGTTCCTGACGGCCTCTACCTGCTCGACGAACCTGAGGCGCCGCTTTCGCCGCAGAGACTTCTGGCCCTCCTCTCGATGATCAGAGAGATGGTCGAGCAGGGCGCCCAGTTCATTATCGCCACTCACTCGCCGATTCTGATGGCTTACCCCGATGCGGTAATTCTGAGCTTCGATACTCACCCCGTTCGAGAGGTCGCATTCGATGACGTCGAACACGTTTCACTGACACGAGCTTTTCTCAAGAATCCAGAGGCTTTTTTGAGACATCTATAAATCAGTAGAAAGTAAAAAGTAGAAAGTAGAAAGTGCACTTCTTCTACCTCTTTCTACTTTCTACTTTTTACTTTCTACTTTCTACTACTTCTATATTCATCAATCCTCGCCTTCTCGGCCTGGCCGATGCGGGCGAGTTTTTCCATCCACCTTTTACGATAGGGGCGCAGAGCGGTCACCAGCGCTTCGGCGACCGCCAGATTGCGGAACCATTTCTTGTCGGCGGGGATGATGTACCACGGAGCGTGCGGTGAACTGCAGCGGTTGATGGCGTCTTCGTAGGCGCGGGTGTAATCGTTCCAGTGCTCGCGTTCCTTCCAGTCGCCGACCGAGAGCTTCCAGTACTTCTCCTGGTCCCCTTCGCGTTCCATCAGCCGCTGAAGCTGCTCTTTTTTGCTGATGTGCAGGTAGAACTTGAGGACGACGGTGTTCGAGTCGGCGAGCAGTTTTTCGAAGGCGTTGATGTGATCGTATCTGGCGCGCCAGACTCTGTCCTCGACCAGTTTATGGACGCGGACAACGAGCACGTCCTCGTAATGGGAGCGGTTGAAGACGGTCATCTCGCCGCGGCGGGGAGTCTGCTCGTGAACCCGCCAGAGGAAGTCGTGCGCCAGTTCGTTTTCGGTCGGGACCTTGAAGGATGCCACGTTGCAGCCGCGCGAATCGAGCGGCCCCATGACCGCTTTGATCGTTCCATCCTTGCCGCTCGTGTCGCGGCCCTGCAGAACTACAAGCACGGCAGTGTCCGACGCTGCATATTGCAGTTCCTGAAGGTCCGTCAGCTCGTCGGTCAGTTTTTTGAGCCTCGCTTCGCCCTCTTCGCGATCGAGCCCGCCATCGAAGTCGGGATCGATATCCTTCAGTTTTATCGGCTGTGTTCCGGTGGATTTGAATGCGTATGTCATATTAGTAGAAAGTAGAAAGTAGAAAGTAAAAAGTAGAAAGCAGAAAGCAGAAGCAATGCACTTTCTACTTTCTACTTTCTACTTTTTACTTTCACTTTGATTCAGACTCCGTTTTTCTTAAACCAATCGAGCAGGCGTTTCCAGCCGTCCTGGGCTGACTCCTTGTCGTAGCTCGGGCGGTAATCGGCGTGAAAACCGTGCTGAGAGTTGGGATAGACGATGATCTCACCGGTCTTGCCCGCATCCTTGAGCGCCTTCTTCATATCCTCGACCGTGTTGAGCGGGATGCCCTGGTCCTTGCCGGCGTAGAGGCCGAGAACGGGGGCCTTGAGGTCCTTCGCCAGTTCGACAGGGTGTTTCGGCTGGAGAGGGCTGACCTGCTGCGGGGCGGCGAGCCGTCCGTACCAGGCGACGCCGGCCTTGAGCTTAGGATTGTGTGCGGCGTAGAGCCAGACGATCCTTCCGCCCCAGCAGAAACCCGTGATGGCCAGCTTGTCAGCGCCGTTGTTCTTGCGTGCCCAGGCTGCCGTCGCGTCGAGGTCGGACATGACCTGCTCATCCGGGACCTTGCTGACGATTTCGAAGATCTTGCTGATCTGGTTCATCGGGATGTTCGAGACATCGCCCTGCCGGGCGTACATCTCCGGCGCGACGGCCAGATATCCCGCCTTGGCGAACCGGCGACAGATGTCCTTGATGTGCTCGTGGACGCCGAAGATCTCCTGAACGACCAGAACGGTAGGGAAATTGCGGCCTTTCGCCGGCATGGCGCGGTAGGCTGGGATCTCGCCGCCCTTGACGGGGATCTTGACCTCGCCGGCGATCAGGCCGTTGGTGTCGGTCGTGATAACGGACTGCGCCGCGATCGGCTGCGTGGCCAGAGCGAAACCGGAGGCGAGCGAAGTGACTACGAACAAGCGCCTCGAAAGCTCCGGAGCTTCGGGCAGCAGGCTGATCATATCTTCACGCATCTTCATCTTCTCCTTCGAGGTTGAGAGGGGTTATTCGGTGAACTTGTATTTTCTCAGCCAGTCGGCGAGCAGGCCGGGCCATGATTTGAGAGCCGGGTTGTCCTGGGCGAGTCCTACGCCGTGGCGACCCTTCTCGTAGATGTGCAATTCATACGGCACGCCGGCTTTGCGCAGGGCGGCGGCGAAGAGCAGGCTGTTTTCGACCGGGACGGCCTTGTCGTCCTCAGTGTGAAAGAGGAAGGTCGGCGGAGTCTTCGAGTTGACCTGTTTCTCGTTCGACATCAGGTCGAGGAGTTCCTGCGAGGGATTTTCGCCGATCAGGTTTCGTCTTGATCCTGTGTGAGCCGATGGCGGTCCCATCGTGATGACCGGATAGCAGAGGATGGCCAGGTTCGGACGGCTGCTCAGCCGGTCGATGCCGTCTCCGGTATCGGACTGGCCCTCGTCCCAGTGGGTCGCCGCTGTTGATGCGAGGTGTCCCCCGGCCGAAAAACCCATCACGCCGACCCGGTTGATGTCGATCTTCCATTCCTCCGCCTTCGAGCGCGTGAAGCGGATCGCCCGCAGAACATCCAGCATCATCGACGGATGATGGTACTTCGGCGCGAGGCGGTATTTCAGGACGACCGCAGTGATCCCCAGACTGTTGAGCCAGAGCGCGACGTTGTGACCTTCGTGCCGCGCAAGGTTTTGATACCCGCCGCCGGGACAGACGACGATCGCCGCTCCGTTCGGGTTCTCAGGCCTGTAGAGTTGAATGCTCGGTATGTCCACGGGATCTGAGCCCAGCGCGCCGGGCGCCCCGTCGGGCCAGAGGGGAATCGGCGGAGGTCCGTCCTGAGTCTGACCATTTGTTGTAATGATCAGCGACGTGATGAGAAATGCCATCAGAATTGTCTGTTTCATAAATGTTTTGAGCGTTGCCGTGTCGGATTGTCACTGCAACGCTCAATTTATGGCATCTCTCACGCTTTATCAATGGAGCGCCGACTTCCGGTCGGCATGCCTTGACTGCATGTCGACCGGAAGTCGGCGCTCCATGGGCTCTCCATCATTACATCTTCGCAGTGAGGATGAGGATGACGGCCTTGTCTCTGAGCGTGGCGGTGCCGACGACGACCTTCTCGCCCGGCCGGACATTGAGCCGGGTCCGCACTTCCGCGTTTCCGAATTTGCGGCTGATCTCGTCGTTCGAGCCGGCGATCTGGAATGTAAGTTCTCCGATGGTGATCGATCCGTCCTCGACCTGAGGCAGGAATGAAATGTTGGCCATCAGAAGTCGATAGGTCGCCGAGGCGTCCTTTTCGGGAAGAGCGGTGGTGCCGCTGCTGTTGATGAAACCGCTCCTCAAATTCGTCCGCTGAACGATCGTAGTCAGCAGTTGAAAGCTTTTGTAGCTCAGGGCTGACTGCATCTGTTTGACGACATCCTGCAGAGCCTGCGGGTACTGATTGCCCTCGGCGGAATCCGATGATGCAAGCAGGACATGGACCGTGATATCGACATCCTTCGGGCTGGTTCTGGCGGCCCTTGCCGGTGCGGGAACGTCGAGCCGTTTGATGGCGGCCTCGATGGTCGCGATGTTCTCAGGAAAGTCGCGGACGGTGATGGTCTTCAGATCACTGTTGGCGTTGATGGTCGCGCCCTTGAAGCCGCTGGTCAGGCCGCGCAGAACTCCGATCAGTTCCTCTGGATCGCGGTGCTTGAGTTCGAAA
>CALBSU010000763.1 GCA_937967285.1 uncultured Acidobacteriota bacterium | reverse complement strand
GAATGTGGCCGACGCTCAGCGACATGAGCGCGATGATGACCGCGATGAAACTCAGACCGTTGATGCCGAAACTGACAGAGGCCGCGATCATCTGGTCGGCGAAGATCGCGAACGGGAAACTTCCGATGCTCGCGCCGACCACGCGCGCAAGCTGGAACTGGATCGAATTGAGCGCGATCGCGTTCGGCAGATCCTTCTTTTCGACCAGCATCGGTATCAGCGACTGATACGCAGGGCCGCCGAATGCCTGCGCACATCCGGTCAGAAACGAGAGCATCAGCGCCGAACTGACCAGCAGGGCTGCCGGGACGTTGAAGAACGCAAGCAGCGAGAGCGAGATGGCGAATGTCAGTTGCGCCCACTGCGAGGTGATCAGAATCCGCCGCCGGTCGAACCGGTCCGCCAGCACGCCGCCCACCAGTGTGAAGAGCAGGATCGGCGCCATCGCCAGAAAGCTGTTCAGACCGAGATAGAACGGATCGTTGGTCAGTTGCAGCAGCAGCCACGCCAGCGCGGTCTCCTGCAACCAGGTTCCGGAACTCGACGTGAACGCCCCGAACCAGATCAGCCGGAAGTCCCTGTACGTGAACGCGTGAAAGACCCGCGCCATAGGGTGCTTCTTCTTCTCATCGGAGGCATCGGCTTGTATCGCGGCAGGTTTGGACATGAAGAACGCCGGCGGGGCAGGTTGACGGAACCGGAAGGCGGGAGAATGCCTTCCGGCTCCCTTCAGATCAGTTGCTCACATCGTGAGTGCGGCTCTCGCCGCGAATCGGGATGTAGAGCTTCTCCCAATCGCGATGGGCCGGATGATCCGCGTAAGCCGCGAATGCCGCTTCGTCCTTGAACTCCATGACGATCACGTTGTTGTAATCGCCCGGCTGAACCTTGACGGTTCGCAGGTAGACATTGGTGACGCCGGGGATCTTCGCCGCCATCGTCTTGACTCCGTCGATGGCCTGCTGTTTCTGCTCGGCGGTCGCCTCGGCCTTCCACTTGACCGTGATGATGTGCAGGACCGATTTCGGCTGGCCGAATCTGTTCTGCCCGATGACGATGCCCGCCGCGAAGACCGCGACCAGCAGACATCCCGCAAGGATGCCTTTCAATCTTGAATTCATGTGTGTTGCTATCCTCCGTATTCTCAGTTGATGAATCATAGCGCCGTGACCGGTCTCACGGCTCAATTCAAAAATACTACTATGTCCAACCTGCAGTCACAAGCTGGGATAACTCTGGAGTGCGGCGCCTGTGAGCGTCGCTATGCAATCCTGAAGGTGGCTGAAACATTAAACGGCATCAGCGGGCGCCGCACTCCAGCACTATTTCTTCTTTCCGCTGAAAGTGCCTTCGGCCGCGCCGGCCAGGTTGAGCTTGCCCTGCATGGTCTTGCCGTCGGTGGTTCCGGTGTAGGTGACGGTGCCGTCGAGCTGTCCGCTGACCTTGAAAGAGAATTCGATCTTGTCGCCTTTGACCGTTCCGGTCAGTTGCGATTCGCCGAGCAGCCCTTTGTACTGGCCGGTCAGCATCTCGCCCTCCTGTTTGAATGTGAAGGAAGGGGTGCCGGAACCGGCATCGGTCTCGACCTTGATCTCCCAATCACCGGTGACGTTGATCGCTGAGGATTGAGCGGCGGGCGCCGCGCCGGCTCGTTTGGCCTTCCACTCATCCTCGGCGAATCCGCCGAAGCTGGCCGTTCCCGACATCGAATCGCCGTCGATCTTGCCCGACATGGTGATGGTCAGATCGTTGTCCTGGTATTTGACGGTGTAGGAGAATTCGATCTCATTGCCGTTGATCTTGCCCTCGACGGGGAGTCCCGCGGGATCTCCGGCAGCCGCGCCCTCGCGTTTCAGCTCGCCGGTCAGCTTGCCGCCGTCGACCTTGAAGACGGCTCTGAAATTCCTCGCCCCTCCCGGCGTGTTGAGGACGACATCCCAGGCGCCTGCCGCGCCGCCGTTCTGCGCTCTCGCAGTAGTCCCCGCAATGCAGAGGACGACCAGACACACGGTCATGATCTTGCCCATAATTTGTTGATTCTCCCTTCGGTGAGTTGGTGGAATGAGTGCGAAAACGAAGCCTACACCCGAGACGACGGGCAGCGCAAGCGCGGGCGCCGGCGAGGAGATCCGTCCCGGTCTTGTTCGATCTCCACGCTCGTTGATAGAATCACGGAACGCCGGATCAGGCGCGCAATCCATAGAATTCCAAAGGATAAAAACGATCTCGAAACAAGGAGCCGTCATGCCAGTCAGGGAAATCACCAGTCTCGATGAACTCAAATCGCTGGTCGGCAGCGAGGTCAATGTCGGAGACTGGTTCGAGGTGACTCAGGAGAAGATCGACCAGTTCGCAGAGGCCACGGGCGATCACCAGTGGATCCATATCGATCGTGAAAGGGCGCGGACCGAGTCGCCTTTCGGGACGACCATCGCTCACGGATTTCTGACGCTCTCGCTGCTCAGTCACCTGGTGAGCCGGACGGTGAGGATCAGCCTGCCGGCGAAGATGGGAATAAATTACGGCCTCAACAAGGTCCGCTTTCCGTCGCCGGTTCCCTCCGGCGCCAGAGTCAGGGCACGGGCGACGCTCGGCTCGATCGAGGAGATCGAGGGCGGAATCCAGATCGTCTGGAACGTGACCGTCGAGCGCGAGGGCGGCGATAAACCCTGCTGCGTTGCCGAGTGGCTGGTCCGCCAGTATCGCTGAGATCCAAAACCGGGAGGATGACCATGCCGGTCGAACCGACAGTGTCCTTGCGAGAGGGCCGTTATGAAAGGACCTTCGAGGCGCAGATCGACGTCCTGACCGATCGCGACCTGCTGGTTCGCGGTCGGATGTCCGACGACCGGTTCGAGTTTGAACACGTCTGGAAGATCAGGACTCCGGATTACGAAGTGACTGAGGCTTCGGCCGTCCAGCTTCAGGGAGGGGCCGGGAGCTTCGATCCGGAACTCTGCCGGCGCTATGCCGGGATCGCCGGAGTCAGAATCGGAAAAGGTTTTTCAAAGCGCGTGCTGACCGAACTCGGAGATCTCCCCGGCAGGCAGGAACATCTTTTTCTCGCCATCGAGATGGCCCGCGTCGGCCAGCAGGTCTATCAGTTCCCGCCGGAATTCGATGCGCAGTTCAGATCGGAGTCGGGCGACGAGAAAGATCAGGCTTACGCCGCCTGGCGCAAGGACAGAGCCTGGATGGCGGATCTTAAGAACTCCTGTTACACATATCGTGATGAGTCGGACGAGCTGTTCAGGACCCGCGAGGTGCGCTGCGGATTCGATCCCGAGATCACTCGTCCGCGTCCCGGCGACCGGCGCGTCTTCTGGCGCGGCAAGCGGCTGACCATCGAGGCCGCCGGCCAGGGCTTCCGCTGCCGCAGCGCAATGGACGACAGGATCCACGATATTCGAATCTCTTTCGATCTGGACGGCGACGGCATTATCGGCAACGCGACGAGCGAGGGGCTCAGACTCCCCTATCACGGAATCTGCGAGGATGCGCAGTTGCGGACTCCCGGTCTCAACGGCGTGCGAGTTAACGAAGGATTCATCCTGCAGTTCGCCGATCGCATCGGCGGATCGGGAGGATGCACACACCTGTTCGACCTTTCGATCGATTGCCTGCGCCTGTTCAGATTCGGCGGCAGGTGATCGGTTCCCAATAGCTATGACGAAAATTTCCAATCGACGCAGGAGACTGCTGATCATCGCCGCGGTGATCTGTCTTCCGGTCGTAGCGGCCCATCTGACCGGCGGCGACGTGACTCACGGGCAGCAGCGGCGGAAGATAGATTTCAACCGCGACATCCGGCCGATCCTCTCCGACAACTGTTACGCCTGTCACGGGCCGGATGCGGCGGTGAAGAAGATTCGCCTGCGACTGGATTCCGAAGCCGGCGCCCGGCGCGTCATCGTTCCCGGTCGTCCTGAGCAGAGCGAACTCGTCAGGCGCATCACTTCGCGGGACGAATACGAACAGATGCCTCCGGTCTCATCCGGCCGCAAGCTGACGCCCGAGCAGATCGAGCTTCTCACCGAATGGATTCGTCAGGGTGCGCAGTGGCAGAGCCACTGGGCGTTCATCCCGCCCGCTTCGTCTGAGCTTCCCCGTGTCCGCCGGAAAGAGCTGATCCGCAATCCGATCGACGCCTTCATCCTGTCGCGGCTGGAGAAAGAGGGATTGTCGTTCTCGCCCGAGGCCGACCGCGAGACTCTGATCCGCCGCCTCTCATTCGATCTGACGGGATTGCCGCCGCGGCCCGCGGAGATCGATGCCTTCCTTCGCGACCGGTCGCCGAACGCATATGAAAAGGTCGTCGATCGGCTGCTGGCGTCGCCGCGATACGGCGAGCGGTTGGCCTTCAAATGGCTCGATGCGGCTCGATACGCCGATTCGAACGGCTATCAGATCGACGGAGAGCGGAGCATGTGGCGCTGGCGCGACTGGGTGATCGACGCCTTCAATCGAAATATGCCCTTCGACCGGTTCACGATCGAGCAACTGGCCGGGGACCTGCTGCCCGGCGCCACGCTCGACCAGCGCATCGCCACCGCCTTCAACCGCAACCACCGAACAAATTCCGAGGATGGTATCGTTCCCGAAGAGTACGCAGTCGAATACGTCGTCGATCGTGTCGATACCACTTCGACCGTCTTTCTCGGCCTGACGATGGGGTGCGCGCGATGCCATAACCATAAATACGACCCGCTGACGCAAAAGGAGTACTACCAGCTCTTCGCCAGCTTCAACAGCATTCCCGAAGACGGAAGGGCGAGCAATTACGGTAACTCGCCGCCCTGGATGGTCGCGCCGACACGCGAACAGCAGCGCCTTTTGAGGTCTTTCGACCGGCGCATCTCGGCGGCGGAAAGCCGGCTCGACAGTTTGATCGCCGCATATCGCCGCTCGCGAGCGCTGTGGGAGAAGCGAACCGCCAATGGAGGCGCGCAGCAATGGTTTCCGGGCAACGATCTGCTGCTGAGCCATTCCTTCGATCCGGGCGCCGCGCTGCATCACCGGCAGTCCGGCACGCCCGCTGAAAAGGAAGCGGGAAAAGAGCCTCAACCCGGTTTCAGGGGCGGAGAGCCGCTCCACGTTCAGTCGCCGCTCGGCCAGGGCGCGAACTTCGCCGGACGGCTGCTCTTCGACGCCGGCCGGACGGCGGATTTCAATTTCCGCGACAGGTTGAAGGACTACAAGGACGTCTTCACGATCTCCGCGTGGTTCCGCGCCGACGACAGGAACAGCGGCGCGATCGTCACTCACATGCAGGACCACGCAGAGGAGAAGGAGAACGGCCTGCCGAAGGGGCGCGGCTACGGGCTCTTCTTCATCAACGGCAAAATACACTTCAATCTGGTCAGCGTCTGGGCGGACGATTCGTTCCGCGTCGAAACCGAGCGCGAGATCGAGACTGGCAGATGGCACAGCATCATAGCCACTTTCGACGCCACAGAACCATACGAACGCGTTCGCATCTACATCGACGGCGTCAGGCAGCCGCTCAGGATCAACAACGCCCGCCTGTTCAGGACATTCGGCGACTCGCGCGCGAACCTTCGGATCGGAGGCGGCGGCGGGGATGAATACAGGTTCCGCGGGGCGATCGACGAAGTCAGGCTCTACACTTCGCTGCCTGATGACGATCAGGTGGCGGCGCTCTCGTGTCCCGACACGCTCGATGCGATAGCCGCGCTGCCGGAGGCGCGGCGGACGCCCGGACAGCGAACGAAACTTCTCGGCGCATGGCTCGAGAGCGGCGCTCCTCCGGCGGTCAGGAGGGCGGCTCTGCGCCTGAC
>CALBSU010000762.1 GCA_937967285.1 uncultured Acidobacteriota bacterium | reverse complement strand
AGGTCCAGTCCGAGCGCACGCCCGAATCGGGTGTAGTTGTCGCGGCCGGTGAGCTGGATCGCTCCGCGTCCGCGAAACCTGAATCCGTCGCCGCTCGATTCCGGACCGTTGCGCATACGGTTGGCGTAGACGCGATTGGCGATCTTCTCTGGCTTTCTGTGGAACGGCAAAGCGCTCTCGAGGGTCGGAAAGTATTTGCGAAAGACCCTGTGGAGCCCCTGTGCCGAGTAGTTGAGGTTTTCGACGAACTGTTTCAGGCCGCCGGATTCGTGCGAGATCTGGGCCATGAAGGCAGCCTGCCGTTGAACTGTGTTGATGCCGAATTCGTCCATCGCCTGCTGCAGGTGCGGCGCATACTGCGTTCGCCGTTCGACCGGCAGAGCGGGAAGCAGCGATCCAAGAACTTCGACTGTAATCATCTTTCTTCCTCCGGAGGTTGTCCGCGCTGAAAACTGATGTCGAGCAGATACATATATATTAATAGATAGCTGAACCGGCTCTGAGATGCCTGCCATTTCACACCTCATCGCAGTTTTTTTCAACCGCGCCGCGGGTTTTCGACGCCGAAGGTGCAAGTTCCTGAAATTTGATGCCGGCGATGAACTGGCATAAATTTTGCGTCGCAGAATAAAAAGCAGTGATTCGGGGGGTAAAAATCCCCAATCCGGTCCGCGCAGAAAGCGAAACCGGCGCTCGTTGGTGAGATCTACGCTAAATGATGGGGAACTTCACCAATCGATGCGGATGAAGCCATAAATAATTTGATATGTCCTGAAGCCTGATCGGGTTCGGGAATTTAGTTTTCTAATCGATTTAATACAGCGAGACGGCCGAACGCCGCCCGAACGAAACGGGGGGACGAAATGAACTCAGGGCAACTGTCGCGGTATGAGATAGTCGCGCGCGAGGATTTCTCGGACGTAACCTACCTGCTTGAGTGCTACCACCCATTGATGGCGAAGGCCGCGAGGCCGGGGCAGTTCGTGATCGTCATGCTGAACGAGCATGGCGAGCGGATTCCGTTGACGATAGCCGATTACGATCGCGAGAGGGGAACGATCACGCTGGTCATCCAGGCGGTCGGAAAGACGACGCGCGAGATGCAGCAGGCGTGTCGGGTCGGAACGTCGCTCCACGCGATCGTTGGGCCGATGGGGATACCGAGCCATTTCGACGATGTTGACAAGGTGGTCTGCGTCGGAGGAGGGCTGGGAGTGGCACCGATCTTTCCTCATGCGAGGGCCTTCAAGGAGAGGGGCGCGTATGTGATCGGGATCGTCGGATTCCGGACGCGCGAACTGATCTTCTGGGAGGACAAGTTCAGGTCGTGGTGCGACGAGTTCATCATCTGCACGGATGACGGGTCTGCGGGGATGAGGGGAATGGTCACCGAAGGGATCCGGCAGGCGATGGAGAAGCATGCTGACATCGACGAGGTGGTGGCGATCGGGCCGCCGATCATGATGAAGGCGTGCGCTGAGGTGACGCGTCCGCGCGGGATCAAGACCATCGTCAGTCTCAATCCGCTGATGGTTGACGGAACGGGGATGTGCGGCGGCTGTCGCGTCAAGCTGGGCGATCAGGTGAGGTTCGCCTGCGTCGACGGACCGGATTTCGACGGACATCAGGTCGACTTCGAGGACCTGATGATGCGGCTCAAGCGGTTCGCCGAAGAAGAGAAGATGGCGATGGAGCGATGGTCGGAGAACTGCCGCATGCGCGATGAGATTCACCTGGCGTCCGATGTCGAGTTGTCGACGCTTTCTGCCCTCAAGTCGGGCCGAATCGAAACTGGTTGAGATTGGAGCGAAGTCATGCCGAAGAAGAAGACGATCCGCACGATTCCGCAGGAGCGGACGCCGATGCGGGAGCAGGATCCGGTTCAGCGGGTCACGAATTTCGCCGAGGTGGCATGCGGGTATCGGCTTGAAGAGATGCAGATCGAGGCCGAGCGCTGCCTGATGTGTCCGGAGCAGCCGTGCGTCGACGGGTGCCCGGTCGGGATCGACATTCCGGGATTCATCCACCGGCTGACCGAGAAGGACTATCGCGGAGCTTACGATGTCATGACAGACACCAATCTGCTGCCGGCGATCTGCGGGAGGGTCTGTCCGCAGGAGACGCAGTGCGAGGGGGTCTGCACGGTTGGCGACACGCTGGAGCCCGTGGCGATCGGGCGGCTCGAGCGATGGGTCGGCGACAAGGCGATAGCCGAGGGCTGGGTCAACATTCCGTACATCGAGCCGGGCGGTTTCAGGATCGGGATCGTCGGCTCGGGGCCGGCGGGGATGGCCTGCGCCGCGGACATGGCCAAGGCGGGCTGCGATGTGACGGTCTTCGAGGCATTCCATCAGCCGGGCGGCGTGCTGCGATACGGGATTCCGGATTTCCGTCTGCCGAACGAGGTGATCGACGCCGAGATCGACAATCTGCGCCGGCTGGGTGTGAAGTTCGAGTGCAACACGCTGGTCGGGCGGCTCTTCACGATCGAGCAGATGATCGAGGAGATGGGCTATGACGCGGTCTTCATCGGCACGGGAGCCGGGTATCCGTCGATGCTGGGGATACCGGGCGATTCGCTCAACGGAGTGCTCTCGGCCAACGAACTGCTGACGCGCTGCAATCTGATGCGGGCCCGGGAGTTCCCGTCATTCGACACTCCGCTGCCGATCGGGCAGCGCGTCGCGGTGATCGGCGCGGGTAACACGGCGATGGATGCGATGAGGGTCAGTCTCAGGCTCGGCGCCGAAAAGGTCTACTGCATCTATCGTCGATCGCGGACGGAATGTCCCGCGCGGATCGAGGAGGTCCACCACGCCGAGGAAGAGGGAGTCGAGTTCCACTGGCTGACCAATCCGGTGGCGGTTCTTGACGACGGAAAAGGAGGCGTCCGCGGCATGCGCTGCGTGCGGATGGAGCTCGGCGAGCCGGACGATTCCGGGCGGCGGCGACCTGTTCCGGTGGCGGGCAGCGAGCATGACTTCGAGTGCGACCTGGTGGTCTTCGCCATCGGGACCAACGCCAATCCGATCATCGGGCAGACATCGAAACTGAAGCTGAACAAACGCGGTTACATCGAAGTCGACGAGAACCTCGCGACATCGGTGGCGGGAGTCTTTGCCGGCGGCGACATCGTGACCGGGGCGGCGACGGTGATCGAAGCCATGGGCGCGGGTCGGAAAGCGGCCCGGAGCATGAAGGCCTGGCTCGGCATCCGCGACATTCACCTGCCATACACTGCGCGGGAGAGCTCGAACAGGCTCTTCGGCATCGACCTCAGGGAGCGCAACTTCGCGCGAGTGCGCGCTGGAGCAACGGTACAGCCATGATCGAAACTTCACTTGAACAAACTGTCGAAGCGGAACGCACCGGGCAGAGCGGGGCGGGATCGTCGAAGCCTGCCACGACTTTGAAGGAGCAGATCGTCGAGGTGATCAGCGATTCGGGCGAGGGCGCGCAGCGATGCGGCCAGTCGCTGGGCGCGATCGCGGCGAAGATGGGATTCGGCGTCTGGACGGTCGAGATCATCCCGGCAGAGATTCAGCCTCCGTCGCGGAGCGTGGCCGGCGCGAGCGGCAACCGCATCCGGCTGGGTTCGAACCGCATCACCAACGGCGGGGACGAGACGGATCTGGTGGTCGCCTTCAACGAGCAGGTTCTGCTGGGACGCGTGCGGGCTGGCGAGCTCAAGCGCGGATGCACGATCCTGCTCGAGAGCATGTGGCGGGAGCATTCGGATCCGGCGATCGCGGCGTCATACGTCAGGACATATGAAGAGCTGGTCAACGCCGGATACCGCGTTCGCGAGATCCCGATGGAGCGCGAATGCCTGAAGCTGGTCACGGATGCGCGGCGGGGCAAGAACATGTTCGCGCTGGGGATGCTCTGCAGCATCTACAGCCTGGACATGAAGATCGCGCGCGATCAGATCGCGCTCATCTTCAGCAAGAAATCGGCCGAGGTGATCAGGACGAACATCCGGCTGCTCGATGCCGGGTACGAGTGGGCCGAGGCGGAACTGGATTTCAAATACAGCCTCCCGGCCGAGCGTCCGCGGGAGCCGCAGATCGTCGTCAACGGAAATACCGCGCTGGCGCTGGGAGTGCTGGCGTCGGGGATGGAGATCTGCGCGATGTATCCGATCACTCCGGCGACGTCGGCATCGCACTATCTGTCGAGCGTCTTCGAGAAGGTCGGCGGGATCGTCCACCAGGCCGAGGACGAGATCGCCGCATGCACCTTCGCGATCGGCGCGTCGTACGCGGGCAAATGTCCGGTGACGATCACATCGGGACCTGGCTACTCGCTCAAACAGGAAGCGATCGGACTGGCCGTCATGGCGGAGATTCCGCTGGTCGTGGTCAACGTCCAGCGGGGAGGTCCGAGCACGGGCCAGCCGACCAAGGCCGAACAGGGCGATGCGCTGACGACCATCTACGGCAGTCACGGCGACGCACCGAAGGTCGTGCTGGCGGCGAGCACGATCGAGGAGTGTTTCTACTCTGTTATCACGGCGCGAAAGATCGCCGAGACGTTCAATATGGTGGTCGTCGTTCTGACCGACGCCAATCTGGCGACGTCGCAGCAGCCGTTTCCGAGGCCGCAGTTCAGCGAGACGTGGGTGGCGCCGCCGGTCGATCAGAGCGCGATCCCGGCAGGGGCCTTGCCATACGACTGGGACAGCGTGACCGGACTCGCCCGCCGGTTCATTCCGGGGCAGCCCGGAGGCATGCACACGCTGACGGGTCTGGCGCATGACCGTCAGAGCCATGTCGCCTACGATCCCGAGATCAATCAGGAGGGCATCCGGGCGCGGAGTCTCAAGCTGGCGGCGTTTCAGAAAACGCTCAAGGCGCCGCCGATCTTCGGCGACGAATCGGGCGACATGCTGATCATCGGCTGGGGCAGCACGCGGGGCGCGATCGAGGAGGCCGTCGAATCGCTGCGCGCCGAGGGTCACAAGGTCTCGTCGATGCACATCCGCTTCCTGCAGCCGCTGCCGCCCGGCATCGGAGAAGCGATGCGCCGCTTCAAACAGGTCATGACGATCGAGGGCAACTGGTGCGACAACCCGGATGACGAACTGATCGACGAAAGCAACCGCCGTTATTCGGCGCTGGCCATGATGCTCCGCTCGCGGTACCTGGTCGATGTCGACTGCTGGAGCGAGGTCAAGGGGCAGCCGATCAAGCCCGGCGCTATCTGCGAAGTGATCCGGGGGAAATTGAATAGATGAATAGTTTCCAGTTGCCAGTTTCCAGTTTCCAGTGTGTATCCGGATATCCGTATCAATTTAATGTAACAGACTGGTGGAAACGCGTGCTTTCAAATTAAGACTGGAAACTGGCAACTGGCAACTGGAAACTCAAATCCGGCAACTGGAAACTCAAATCCGGCAATTCAAACAAAGGCAGAGATTATGAGCACAACCGCGACAGAATGCCTGCTCCGCATGTACGAGGAGCATCACGAACTGGAGGATTATCAGAGCGGCGTGCCGCGCTGGTGTTCCGGATGCGGCGACAATGCGATCCTGACTGCCGTCCAGCGTCTGTGCCGCGACGAAGGGTTGCGGCCTGAAAAGACGGTCTTCGTTTCCGGCATCGGATGCTCGAGCCGTTTTCCGCACTACATGAAGACGTATGGTTTTCACGGCATCCACGGGCGCGCGTTGCCGGTCGCGGAAGGCGTCAAAATGGCGCGTCCTGACCTGACGGTCTTCGTCAACACTGGCGACGGCGACTGCTGCAGCATCGGAGCGGCGCACTGGATCCACGCGATCCGCTACAACATGAACAT
>CALBSU010000761.1 GCA_937967285.1 uncultured Acidobacteriota bacterium | reverse complement strand
AGCTCCATCGCGTCGGTCGAGCTGCCCCAGTCATATTCATTGCGATAACGTCCCGGAAATTCGTATGTCAGGGTCTGCTTGTACTCCGTGATCTTTCCGCCCTGGGAATACCCAAGTGTAATGTTCTCGCGGTATTTTTTCACGCCGTCGACCGCCTTCGCGCCGCCCATCCCGCGAAGCGCGAGTGCGATCAGTTCGGCCCCGCGCTTCTTCTCCGCCGCCGTTCCGCCGGGAACAGCATCCGGGCCTTCGATATGATTTTTCGGATCGGCCTTGAATGCGTTCCGGCACTGCTCTGAGGCGAAGATGTAGATCCTGCCGTCGAAGACATAATACCGGTCCGGATTTCCCGTCCCGCTCAGCGAGCCCATCTGACCGCATCCGCCTCCATTCTGAATCTGGTAGCGATCTGGGGCGCCGACGAACTTCTTGCGGTTGGCGTCATTGGCGAAGATGTATCTGTATCTGCCGCGCACCACGCTCAGCGATTGACTGCCGGCGACTTCCCTGCCCTCGACAAGCTCGATCGGATCATTGCCTTTGAGGACCGTCACGACCTCCGCCTGTTGCCCCGCGGCGGCAACGATCAGCATCCCAATAGCTATCGGAATCAGCAGTATCTTTCTCATCTCTTATCTCCAGTTCAGCTTGCGGATTGTTACGAGATTTTTATCTTCGCTCAGGATTCCGGGTGTGCCAAGCCCGCAAAAATATTTTCGAGCCTTCGACAAAATTCGCCTCTCAGGATCGTCCATACAGACAAACACAGCAGATAATCCATCAGGTACGGAACGGGTAATTGAGGACCCGTTCCGTGCCGCCTCCCCTTGAATAGTTTCCAGTTGCCGGTTTCCAGTTTCCAGAATTATCGGGTTTCCAATTATTATAAGAATCTTGAATTACAGATCCTGAAATTGATATCAAACACGAACCCAGGATGATGAAAACCCGATGAGAACACTACTGACACTGATTTGCCTGATTGCCGCGCCGGCTTTCGGCCTGGCGCAGCAGAAACCCGAACTGACTTTCGAGGAGTACGATCCCAAATCGACTCTGGTCGTACCCGAGCATCCCGTCGGCAGGGCGAAGTTTCCGATGATCGACATCCACAGCCATCACCGTCGCGTCGATGCGGTTTACGTCGACAAGCTGATCAGGGAGATGGATTCGATCAACCTGCGGGTGATCGTCAATCTGAGCGGCGGCTCGGGCGAGACTCTGAAGAACATCGTCCGCGAGATGAAGGGACGCTACCCGGACCGTTTCGTGGTCTTCGCGAACGTCGAATTCAGGGACATCAACGAGCCGGGGTTCGGCCAGCGCGCCGCGGCCCGCCTCGAGGAGGACGTCAGGAACGGTGCGCAGGGGCTCAAGATCTTCAAGAACTACGGGATGGATCTGAAGTACGCCAACGGCGAACGCGTCAAGGTCGACGATCCGGTCATGGATCCGGTCTGGGCGATGTGCGCGAAACTGAACATCCCCGTGCTGATCCACATCGCGGAGCCGTCGGCATTCTTCGATCCGATCGACAAGAACAATGAACGGTGGCTGGAGCTCAAGCAGTTTCCCGGCCGCGCCAGACCGCCCGAGAAGTACCCGCCATTCGAGACTCTGATGACCGAGCGCAACAACATGCTCGCCCGCCATCCGAAGACGAAATTCATCCTCGCCCATCTCGGTTATCACGGCAACGATCTGGGCCGGCTGGGCAGGCTCTTCGATCAGTATCCCAATGCCTACGTCGATATCGCCGCCGTCCTGGCCGAGATCGGCCGCCAGCCCTACACCGCACGCGACTTCCTGATCAAATACCAGGACCGCGTGCTCTTCGGCAAGGACATCTACGAGCCGAGCGAATACACCTACTATTTCCGCGTCCTCGAAACCCGCGACGACTACATCGAGTACTACCGGCGTCGCCACGCATTCTGGAGGATGTACGGGCTGTATCTGCCGGACGAGGTGCTCAAGAAGATCTACTACAAGAATGCCGCACGGCTGATTCCGGGAATGAACGTCAAACAATTTCCGGAATAGACGAGCATGCCTGACCGGAGACATCATCGCGGGGCGCATCCATCTGACCGCCTGCTCTTCGCAGAACCCAGACTTCCGGAACTGCGTCAGGCCGTCTCCGACCTCTCGTGGCTGATGACAAAAGGGTACGCTCCGGCAGCATCTCTCAAACTGGTCGGCGACCGGTACGAACTGAGAGCCAGGCAGAGACTGGCGGTGGCACGCGCGGCGTGCTCTGATCAGCAGAGAGCCCGTCGCCTGGCCGGTCGTATTCCCCTGTTCGAGAGGAGCAGGATACTCATCGACGGCTTCAATCTGCTGATCACGATCGAGGCTGCGCTCTCCGGAGGACCGCTGCTGCTCTGCCGCGACGGCCTGATCAGGGACCTCTCGAGCGTTCATGGCTCCTACCGCGCCGTCGACGAGACTGAGAACGCTATCTTATTAATAGGATCGTTTCTGGAGACTCAGGAGACAGCCGCGGCCGAGTGGCTGCTCGATCAGCCGGTCTCGAACAGCGGGCGGCTGGCAGGGCGGATTCGCGAGATTGCAGGGGAACGAAACTGGCACTGGACCGTCAGGCTCGATTTCAATCCCGACAAGCTGCTGCGAAACTCCGATGCGATCGTCATCACTTCCGATTCGAACATTCTCGATGCCGGCGTAATGTGGGTGGAGGCCGTCCGCCTCATCCTGGGTGATCGACTGAACTCCTGCTGGGTGGTCGATCTCTGCGAGACGGATAAATCTGCGGCGCT
>CALBSU010000760.1 GCA_937967285.1 uncultured Acidobacteriota bacterium | reverse complement strand
GCAGTTCCGGATCACAGGTTACATTGTGGCCGGGCTGATAATCCTGACGATGATTGCCGCACTGGCTCCGTTTCAGGAATCGTTGAGTTCGACGACCGTCTCGCTGATTCTGCTGCTTGGCGTGCTGCTGACGGCGACCGTCTGGGGAAGCGCGCCAGCCTACCTTGCTTCGGTCCTCGCCGTTCTCGGATTCAACTTCTTCTTTCTGCCGCCCGTCGGGACATTTCACATCGCCGATCAGCAGAACTGGATCGCGCTCTTCGTCTTTCTGATGACCTCGCTGGTCGTCGGCAATCTGTCGGCGCAGACGAAGAGGCGCGCCGCCATCGCCGAGGCCCGAAGCAGAGAGGTCGAACGCCTCTATGCCGAGTTGAAATCGGCCTTCGAGCTGGCCAGCGAGGCCGAGGCTCTGCGAAGAAGCGAACAGCTCAAAACGGCGCTTCTGGATGCCGTGACGCACGATCTGAGAACGCCGCTGACTTCGATCAAGATGTCGGTGACGACTCTGCTCGCCGAGCGGAAATCTCCAACGCCTCCGGCGCTCGACGATGAAGGCGAAAATGAACTGCTCGAAGTGATCAACCAGGAGACGGATCGCCTGAACCACTTCATCGAGGGCATGGTCGAACTGGCCAGGATCGAGGCTGGAGATCTGCAGATGCGCCGCAACTGGGGAGCCATCGACGACATCATCGAAACTTCCGTGACGCGGGCCGATCCGCTGCTGAGCCGGCACCGCCTCGAGATTCAGCTTGACAGGGAGCTCCCGTCCGTGAGGGCCGACAACAAGGCGCTCACCGAAGTCGTTTATACCCTGCTGGACAATGCAGCCAAATATTCACCGCCTGGGACGACTATTCTCATCACTGCACGCTCGCCGGACGAAGATCTGATCGAGGTCGCTGTTACCGATGAGGGAAGGGGAATTCCCCGTGAACTGCGCGACAGAGTCTTCGACAAATTTTTCAGAGTCAAATCAACCGATGGACCGGTTGGCGGGATCGGCATGGGTCTGGCGATCGCACGAGGGATAGTCGAGGCTCACGGCGGGCGAATCCGTATCGAGGACGGACCGTCAGGTCGCGGAACACGCGTTGTTTTCACGATCCCGGTCGGAGACCTTGAGACCGCCATCGGGTACGCCGATAACTCGATGGCTGATTCCGTCGCCGGAAATAACTGATTATGGCAGAGACCAAGCGAATTCTGGTCGTCGACGATGAACCCCAGATCACGAGGGTTCTCCGTCGGACGCTCTCGGCACAAGGGTATGAAGTTCAGACCTCGAGTGACGGCGAGGAGGCCCTCGAAGTTTTCAGGAACTGGAATCCTGCTCTCGTCATCACGGACCTCTCGATGCCTGTCATGGGCGGTCTTGAATTGTGCCGGCGGATCCGAAAGATCTCCGCCACTCCCGTCATCGTGCTTTCAGTCAAGGGAGAAGAACGCGCCAAGGTCGAGGCGCTCGATGCCGGCGCGGACGATTACATCACCAAACCCTTCGGCGTCGACGAGCTGCTGGCTCGGATCCGCGTCGCCTTCAGGCGCTCCCAGTTGGCCGACGAGAGACAACTGCGCGAGGTCGGCGATTTCCATCTCGATCTCGATGCCCGCACCATCTCAGTCAGAGGCAGGGAGATTCACCTCACGCCCAAGGAGTACGAGCTGCTGACCTACCTGATCAGGCATGCCGGCAAGGTTCTCACCCACCGCACCCTGCTCGGCGCCGTCTGGGGCGGGGATTACACCGAGCAGAACGAATACCTGCGGGTCTTCATCGGCCAGTTGCGCAAAAAGATCGAACCCGATCCCTCCCATCCGCGCTACATCATGACCGAACCCTGGGTCGGATATCGCTTCCTCCCGGATGGAACCGATTCCTGACCGGCCCGATCGTCTTTATAAACTCTTTATCTCTCTTTTACGCCATCCTTATCGGTTCGGATCTAACATCTTCCCTGGTGAACGAGATTTAAGGTTCACCGGGGAGTGGCAAATGATCACCATAAGTCAACAACAGAACAGAGTTCTGACCGTCACGGATGGCCGTTCACGAAGCGGCGTCTCCGGCCGCAAGCTGTTTTGGGCTTCGATCGGCTCATTCATCGGTCTGGCCGGCGGTTTTATCCTCCCGGTGACGGGATTCGCGCTGCTGGCCGTCAACCGGCTGCTCAGCGCCCCGAATCCGACGATCCAGAAAATCGGCACGAT
>CALBSU010000759.1 GCA_937967285.1 uncultured Acidobacteriota bacterium | reverse complement strand
CATTCGGCATTAACCCGGGTACTGATCTCCAAATAAACCTTTGCTCCCTTTGCGGCCTTTGCGGTTCAATTTCTTTGCCCTCTTTGCGTCCTTTGCGATTAATCACCTTTTACCGAAATAATCAGATGATCGACGATCACGGCTTCGATCCTGCGGCTTCCAGCTCGTCGAAATCGCATCCGATATCCCTGCCGTCGGTCCCGGCCTTCGCATACCGGCTTTTCGCGATCAACCTGTAGTTGCCTCCGTTACCGCCTTTGTAATCGGTGAACCCGACCTCGAGCGCGCCGCCCGGGAATTGATTGCCCTGCGGATAGAGGCTCGAGCGTACGCGTCCGTTCGAGTAGCTGCCGTTATCGATGATCACGTTTCTGCTGAAGACATAACCGTCGACGAAGGTGTCGAGCGCCGCCCTGCCCTCGTCGGTCCCGCTGCCCTTGACTCCGTACGGTGTCCGCGAAATCAGGTTGTTGGTGAACCTGAGCCGTTTGACGGCCTTTCCGGAATCACCGACGGCCAGCGCGTTTCCGATGTGAACCGCCTTATCGTGATGGATCGCAGTGTTGTGATCGATCGTGACGTCTTCGGCCGGCGCCAGATGAGCGCTGCCTCCGATCTGGAAGAGCCGCGTCCCTCCGCTGAACGCTCCCATGTCGTCGAAGAGGTTATTGCGGATCAGAACTCTGCTCAACGGGCGGCTCGGCTGATTGTCGTCCGAACCATGCATGTTGATTCCGTTCGGACTGTGGCGAACGATGTTGTTGGTGAAGGTCACATCCTCGACCGCGGACCACGGCGCCTGACCGTCCTGATTGCGGACCGTGAAGAGAATGGCGAATCCGTTCTGGGCCATCGTCCAGTTGTTCTCGAAGAGATTGCCGTCGACCAGCACTCGCCGGGCATTCTTCAGCTCGAACAGGTTCTTGACCGTCCAGGCCCTGCCGGCATACGACGGATCGCCGACCTTCCACGTCAACGGCTTGAAACAATGGTTCCGGCGGAACTCGATGTCCGACGGAACGAGATCCGGAATCGTCGGATCCGCCCCGCCGAGCATGAAGTTCTCGCCCGCGCCTTCGAGGTAGTTGTTGACGATCTTGAACGGCCCCGCCCCGTTCCATCCGCCGATCGCCTGTGAATCCGCACCCTGCTCGTGACAGTCGGAGATCCACGAATCGATGATCGCCGTCGACGCGCTGTTGAGCGTCACCCCGCGACGCAGGTTGACCTCGGGATTTCCGTGAATGTAGAGCCGGTCCAGAATCAGGTCGCGCGGATGCTGGTCGAGAGAACGCTCCTTGTCGCCGAGCGTGATCAGGCTGTAGGTCTGCCTGACCCCGGCGGCGACCGCGAATTCAAGCCCGATCAGTCGGTAATGGTGCGCTCCGCTTGCCGCCTCAAGAGCCGCTCCGCTGTTCGGCGTGACGATCTTCGGCAGCGCCGCCGCGTATTGCGGAGTCATGCGGCTGCCGGGCGGCGGCAGATCGCTGTCCGGCGCCGAGCTCCTGATGACTATCCAGCCCGACCCCGATTTCTTCGGGAGCGTGAAATTGCCTTTGAAGACGGCGCCGGCCTGCAGCCGGATCACGTCTCCCGGCGCGGCCCGGTTGATCGCCGCCTGAAGATCATCCCCGGACCTGACCATGACGTTCTTTCCGGCGGGCGCCTTGTACGTCGTATCGAGCAGGACTCTCGGCAACTCCGGTGATTTCGACTCCTCAGACCGCACGGCCGGCAGAAACGCCAGCGCCGCCAGCATGAGAACAGACAGCAGCCGCATAACCGGCCGGTATTCCATTGATTGAGATGATTTCATATTTACCCCGCTGCAGGTTCGGATGCTCAGAGGTCAGAGCCGGGGCACATCGGTCTTGTCACTCTTCCGGAAGCATAACATGGCGACGGCACACATCGAAAAACTTATTTAAGTCCTCCCGTACAAATCCTGTTTCCTGCTCGATTTTTGACTGACGAATATTGATTAACAATGCCCGAGGAGTATACTGCGAATAAGCCTGCCGTTATTTTCTCATGGAGTTATTATGTCAAGAAGAATCAAGATAACACTCTTCGCCATCGCGCTGATCGGCCTGATTGCGATCTGGGTGATGTATACAGGATCGGGCCGACGGACGCAGTTCATTGTCGGTGGCGCCATGGTCAACCTCGGATATCGCCTGCAGGATCGTCTGGAGAGCTACGACTTCGTCCACGAACACGAAATATCGCCTGAGGACGTCTGGAAGGAGATGCAGCAGCAGAACGCCCTCGCCGCAGCGGTTCGCGAGACGTTTCCGCGCACTCCGCGTCATCCACTGGTCGCCATGGTCGTCTGCATGGATGCCCGGATCGACACCAACGAACTGACCGGCGACACGCGGCATTACTACTACATCATCAGGACTGCCGGTTCCGTTCTGTCACTGATGGAAGAGGAGATGCTCGAACTGGCGGTCGAAAACGGCGTCGAACTGGTCCTGCTCTCGACCCATTCGGACTGCGCCGCGGAGAAGGCCGCTGCCAGTCCCGATATGCGTAAACGCTTTCCAGCCCTCGCCCAGGCAGTCGACGAACGCACCCGGAGAATCAATGAATTCATGGCGCGTCCCGCAATCGCTTCAAAAATCGACGCCGGCAAGCTGGCCGTCAAGCTGATCAATATCGATACGATGACTGAGAAGATCCTGCCTCGCTGAGTGCCCGATCAGTGGATCACAGGCTCGACGACGGCAATCACCGGCAAATCCACACTTTCGCTGACCTATGCGGTCAGACGATAACCCTGCAGCTTGCCCCAGACAGATGACTGAGCAAGCCCCTTACACCGACTTAATAAAAAATTTACATGAATGACTGAAAAGTTGTGCGACTGTGATCAGATCCGGATATAATCCGCTCATCAACAACAAGATAATCAAAAAATACTCATTAGCTTTGCTGAATAGACGAATGAATTGAAGCCGGAACAGGACTTCAAGAAATACCACCCTGAGATCAGAAGATCGGCTGGGAAGCGGTACGTCCAGCCTCGGAGACCAAAAATGAAAAAGCTGGTAGTTTCTCTATTCGCATTCGCGGCAGTTCTCTGTCTGAACATCAGCCTGCATGCCCAGTCGTTTACGGGTTCGATCGTTGGAACGGTGAAGAACCCGGACGGAGCGGTCATCGCAGGCGCCGAAATAATCATCACTCAACAGGAGACCAATCGCGTCACCCAGATTCAGACCAACAGCGAGGGGTATTTCGTCTCTCCGCCGCTGCCGGTCGGGACGTATCGAGTCGAGGCGAAGATGGCGGGATTCCGGCGCGTTGTCCGGTCGGGGATCGTCATTCAGATCCAGCAGACGCTGGTCGTGGATTTCCTGCTCGAACTGGGAGCGATCTCCGAGCAGGTTGAAGTGACGGCCGAGGCGCCGGTACTTGAAACGACATCGTCCTCGCTCGGAAAGGTCGTCGACAACCGGCGGATTCTCGATCTGCCGCTCAATACTCGCAATGTCTACTCGCTGATCTATCTTACGCCGGGAGTCTCCGGCAGCATCGGCAACAACTACAATTCGATGGGATATTCGGTCAACGGCGCACGGGCGACGATGATGGACACTGTGATCGACGGAGTGACGGCATCGTTCCCGACCGTCAACGGATTCACGGGAATCTCTGTCTTCCCTTCAGTTGACGCGATCCAGGAGTTCAAGGTCATGGGCGCGACCTATCCGGCGGAGTTCGGCCGAAGCCTGGGCAGCGTGCTCAACGTGGTCTACAAATCGGGGACCAACCAGTTCCACGGCAGCGCCTACGAGTTCCTGCGCAACTCCGTCT
>CALBSU010000758.1 GCA_937967285.1 uncultured Acidobacteriota bacterium | reverse complement strand
CTGGGAGCCGGCCGACCATCACGACGCGATCGCCTTCATCTCTCCTCCCGCAGATCGTCGCGGCGACGTCCTCGCCTGATCCTCCTTTGCCACCTTCGCGGCCTTTGCGGTTAATCTTCTTTGCTCTCTTAGCGGACTTTGCGGCTGATTTTTTTCCTCTCAATCAACGTGAGATAGGATTAGTTGTTGGATTGCTGGTTCTTCAGTTCTTCGCGGATGAGTCCCGAGATCGGATTCCAGGGACGGATCTGGCTGATGAATTCGAGCGCGTAGTCGATGCCCCGTTCCCGGATCAGTTTCTGCATTTCGCGCGCCTGCGGGTCCCCCTCGGGACCGAATGTCAGCGCGGCGGCGCATCCCGCGATCAGGTTCGACGGATCGATCCCGTAACGATAGGCCAGTTTGGCCGGGCCGATCAGCCGGTCGTCGGACTGCATCTTGCGGATCGGATCGCGGCCCACGCGCGCGATCGTGTCCATCAGCGCCGCGTTCGAGAAACTGACCAGAATATCGTTGATCATTTTGCCGTAATGGAGCGAGCGCCCATGTTTCATCTGCAGCGCGCGCTGCGCCTCGAGCATCGCTCCGACCACCGAACGATTTATCGCCTCGTCCGACATCGCTTCGTGAATGTAGGTGTATCCGCGACGATATCCGAGATAGGCGCAGACGGCGTGTCCGCAGTTCAGGATGTAGAGCTTCTCCTCGATGCTGGCGGGGAAGTTGTCGAGCCCCTTGAACGGAGGAAGGATCTCGAAATCGCCCTTGACCTGCAGCGTATCGAAGAGCACGTCTCCCGTGGCATCGGCGGTGATGACGATCCGGCCTTCCTCATCCGTCTCCTGGGATGAAACTATCCGGTCCGAGATCGCCGCGTTGAAGCCGACGGCGTCCTGTACCTCCTGGGCGAACTGGTAGGGGATGCTGGCGAAGATCAGTCTTTCGAGCTGAGAACCCGAGTTCTTGAGATTCTCGCAGCAGAAGACGTCGAGCGGCCGTGTCCGGCCGGATTTGACCCTGAAGAGGATGGTTTCGGCGAGGAGGGGAGCGATCTCGGGAAGATTGTCAGGCCTGACGGAGGTGTAGATCTGGTCGGCTTCAGCCACCTCTGTCGCGAACTCCTCGCCGCTCATTCCGACGGCACGAACTCCGCGCACCTCGACGGTCGCCTCGACCGTACCTTTAGTCTTGACGAAATAACCGTGGCGGTTGATCGAATCGACGATCTCGCGCCGCCGGGCCGCGAAGACGATCTCGTGCCCCTGCAGCGCCAGCGCAACGCCGAGCGCGCCAAGTCCTACCCGTCCCGATCCGAGGATGATGATTCGCACGTTCTCTCCAGATTCAGCGCAGCAAGGCTTCCATTTTCGCCAGCAGCTCTTCGAGCACCAGATTGCGTTTGCTGATGAAATCGTCGGCGCCGGACTGCAGCGCCTCGATCTTGTCCTCGAGCCCCTGCCGGCCGCCGAGCACGATGACCGGAGTGTCGATCTTCTTCTTCCGCAGTTCGCGGCAGATGTCGAATCCGGACTGATGCTCGAGCAGCGCTTCGATCAACAGCAGATTGAATGATTTCGACTGGTCGGTCGCCAGGCTCAGAGCTTCCCGTCCGTTCCTGACCGATTCGACCTGGTAGTTTTCCACCGCCAGGCCGCGTTCGAGCAGCGACGCCAGTTCGTCGTTCGTCACAGCGACCAGTACCCTCTGAATCAGAGCGCCGTTGCCGGGCAGTATGATCTCGCCGGTCATCGCCTTGTTGACCAGCAGGAGTTTCGACGTCCCGCCGAGTTTCGGAAGCGCCGTCGTCATCGCCGCCATGACGTCAGAGAGCATCGGAATCTCGAGCATGGCTTCGACCTTCCTCAGTTCGGGCGTCGCGCCGATGCGGGCGAAGATCCCGCGTGCCTCTTCGAGGTGAGCGCGCGCGCTGGCGAACCGCTGCTGAGCCAGTTTCAGGCCGCCGATCTCGTGGTGGCAGAGGGCGGTCCTCAGCGGGTCGCCGATAGTCTGAAAGATCGAGAGGCTCTGGACGAAACTGCGGTTGGCCTCGTTGATCTGATTTTCGCGCCGGTGGATGCATCCCCTTACGAAGAGCGCCCGCGCCGTCAGATTGAGCGCCGGATCGAGCGCGGTGATCACTTCCGCTGCCTGGACCAGTTCACGGGCCCGCGCGTTGTCGCCCTGTTCCGAGATGAGCAGCGCCAGTTCGAGATAGATCAGCACCTGCTCCTCGACCGCGCCGCGAATCCGCGCAGCTTCGAGACCTTTCTCGAGCGCCGTGACTGCTTCAGCCGGAAGGCCGCGAGCGACGAGAATCCTCCCGAGTATCCGCTGCGTCCGGGCATAGACGGTTTCGCCGTGCCGTTCGAGAGCCTTGTCGATCGACTCGATGGCGCCCTGAAGATCGCCCTGGAGCAGCCTCAGTTCGGCTCTGTCGGTCAGGGCCACGGCCTCTGCCTTGGCTATCCCGTATCGACGCGCCAGTTCGAGCCGCTCATCGAGCAGCCTGCCGGTCGAGCTCCACTGTCCGAGCCGTGTCATCGCGCGGGAGAGCCCGGCGTATGCCTTGAGAAGCAGCCTGTAGTTTCCGGTCGCCTCGATGTATTTGATCGCTTCCTGGTAGGCGGGAACGGCCTCCTTCAGCTTGCCTTCGGTGAAGAGGACGAGGGCCTGCTGAAGCAGGAGCCTTCCGCGCAGCGGCGGATCGCTCGATTCCTCAGTCATTCGCGCGGCGCGCTGCCAGTTGTAACTGGCGCCCTCGAAGTCGCCTTCCTTCCAGTCGATCTTGCCGAGCAGGTAATGAATCTCTGCCCGCAGGCGGATGTTGCCGGCGCGCGTCGCGGCCAGCTTGGCCCGGTGCAGATGGCCGCTCGAAGCGAGGAACTCTCCGATGTTGATCATCGCCCTGCCCAGCAGAGCGTGCGCCGATGCGATCCCCGTGTCGTCGCCCCGGCCGTCCATCACCTGCTTGTACTCGGCCAGACTCTGCTGCAGATACTCGAGCGCCTCATCGTAATTCTTGTTCTCGAGGTAGGATCTTCCGAGCCACAACAGAACCGCGGCCCTGAAATCCCCGGGCAGCGCGGCCCTCAGCTCGGGGTTCGAATATTTCTCGATCACCTCGAGCGCCTGACGGATCTCGCCCTTGTTGATGTGCGACTCCGCCAGCAGGCAGCGCATATTCGCTTCGTCGCAGATATCGTCCGGCTTCTCGTCGACCAGACGCCCGGCCAGCGATCCGATCAGGTCCTCAGTCTGACCGCCGGCCGCCCTCTCGCCGATCGGGCCGGTGACCTGCTCGACCACTCTGAAGACAAGTTCAGGACCGTTCTTGCCGAAACGGATGACGTCTCCATCCACAAGCGCCTGCTCAGATGCGCGCGCATTATTAATGAAGCTGCCGTTGGTCGATCCGAGATCCCGGAAGAGGAAATCGTTGCCGACCCTGATCACTTCGGCATGCATCCGCGAGACCAGGGTGGAACTGATGCAGAGGGAATTGTCGCTGCCGCGTCCGAAAGTGAAACGCGGAGTGTCTAATTGATAGCTCGTGACTTCACCGTCGATATTCAGGTGAAGCTCTCCTCGAACGCCCATCGCGGATGCTCCCGTCATCTCATGTTGATGCGGTAAATGGTTCGGCTACGATTTATTAAAATTCGTCAAGCCGGGTTAGTATAACATTCAGTTGATGTTATGGCGATCTAAAAAGATGTCTGTCCCGGCATGCTCCGTGAAACTATTTGACCTGTGAGGATATGTAGTTATAATCGCCGGGATTTTACCACGCCCCGTTCCTTCAGAATTGTTGCGAGAAGCCGAAAAAAGTCGGCGCAAGGACAAAACGGATGCCTCTGTCGCAAAAGATTGGGATACTCGCCGAAGCAAGATATCTGGCACAGAATCAACCGATGGGATTATGCCGCGAGCTCGAACGTCGCGGTCATGATCTTCGCCTGATCGATCCGCAGAAGACTTTCTACGTCATGGGTGACGACCGGTGGATGGCCGGGCTCGACATTCTGGTCGGTCGCGGGCGCAGTTGGGGATTGCTGGCGCTGCTCAACTGGGCCGAACGGAGCGGTAAGATCACGATCAACCGCCAGGAAGCGATCTCGGCCGTTCATAACAAGGCGCACATGTCGCTGGCCTTCGCCGCGAGCGGGCTTCCGGTTCCGCAGACCTATCTCGGCAGCGTCTCGCAACTGGCCGAGGGCATCCCTTCATCCGCCTACCCGATAATTCTCAAGCCGATCTTCGGCGACAACTCGAAAGGGCTGCTGGTGATCGGAACTCCGGAGGAGATGGCGGCAGCCGACTGGCCGGAGCCCGTCGCCCTGGCGCAGAGGTATTTCCAGACCGACGGGTATGATCTGAAACTGTACGGCATCGCCGACCGGATCTGGGCCATCCGCAAGCGGTCTCCGTTCAACGAGGCTCGCGAGCAGGTCCAGGAGGGGCTGGTGCCGCTGACGCCTGAACTCGAGGAGCTCGGCATCAGGTCGGGGCGACTGTTCGGACTCGATCTCTTCGGGGTCGATTGCATTCTGACCGAGCAGGGACCTCAGATCATCGAGATCAATGATTACCCGAACTATACCAGCGTCCCGAACGCCGATGCCGAACTGGCCGACTATGTGCTCGGACGGATTGGAGGGGGCGACTGAGGGATGAAGATCGGACTGATCACAAAAAAAGAGAAGGCTCACAAGTCAGGATCGATCATGCAGTCGGCGCTCGAGATTCTGACCGGGCGCGGGATCGCGATCGAGACAATCTATCCGGAGGACCGGCCGCGCGATGTCTCCGAAATCACGGCGGACTGCGACCTCTACCTGCTCAAATCCGGGACCGAGATGGCTCTCGGTCTGGCGCGCGTGCTGGATGAGGCGGGGGCCAGGATTCTCAACCCTTACGCGACCGTCAGCGCGATGCGAGACAAGATCGTCTCGACGCGGCGGCTGCAGCGCGCCGGAGTTCCGCTGCCGGCGACCTGGTTTGCATCCGATCCGGTTCAGCTCGCCGGACTGCTCGACGGAGGTCCGCTGGTCGTCAAGCCGTTCTGGGCGGCATCCCAGGGGCGGGGCGTGAGGATCATCCGCGCCGCTGAGGACCTCGGCGATGTCCAGGCCGAGAACGGAATCGTCTTCGCCCAGCGATATCACGAGCCTGACGGGCGCGACTACAAACTGTATGTCATCGACAGGCAGGTCTTCGGAGTCCGGCGCGTCTGGCCGCCGGTGACGCTCGAGGACAAGCTCGGCGAACCGTTCGACGTCCCGGACGAGATGCGGGAGATCGCGCTCAAATGCGGCGAGGCGTTCGGCGCGGGGCTCTACGGCGTCGATATAGTGACGAGCGACGGTCATCCCTTCGTGGTCGATATCAATAATTTCCCCGGTTACAAAGGTGTTCCGAACGCCGGCAGCCTGCTGGCCGATTACATATCCGGATGTCTGCCCGGGACCGTGTGATCGGCGCGCCGGGAGATCCCAAATACAGGGAGTTTAGATGAAACTGCATTTTCTGATCGTTCGACGTGTTCCTCCGGTGCCGAGCCCGGTGCTGGTCGAGGCTTACGATATTCTGCGCGGGCGCGGTTACACGGTGACGGAGGATATCGCCGAAGAGATCCTGCAGCGACCGGATGAGCTGAAGATCGAGCACGACATGTACGTGCTCAAATCGCACACCGAGCTTTCGCTGGCGCTGGCCGGCATCCTCTTCACCCAGGGCGCAAATATCCTCAATCCGTACCAGTCCTGTTCGCTGATTCAGAGCAAGATCATCACCTCGAAGCTGCTCCGCGAAGCGGGGATTCCGGCGCCGGATTCGTGGGTGACGGGAGATCTGAGCCTCGCCAAATCGCTGATCGAGGAGCGTCCGCTGATCATCAAGCCTCACATGGGGCATCGCGGCGCGGGAGTCAATCTCTGCCGGACGCCGGAGGACATCGACAAGATTCCGCCTCCGACCACGCCGATGATCATCCAGGAGGCGATCCCGGGGCCGGGCGAGGACCTCAAGATCTATGTCGTCGGCGATCAGGTCTACGGCGTGCAGAAACCGTTTTCCGAGACGAGTTTCTCGGTTCCCGGCAGACCGGTCGAGATCACAGAGGAAGTTCGCCGGCTGTCGCAGAAGGTCGGACAGGTCTGCGGGCTCGGCCTTTACGGCCTCGATATCATCGAAAGCGACCGCGGCCCGTATGTCGTCGACGTTAACTATTTCCCGGGTTACAAGGGCGTCCCCAACGCGGGGCCGATGATCGCCGATTACATCGATGAGTATGCCCAAGGGAAGCATCAGCTTACGCCGCCGGTTCATCAGAGCGGTTCCTGATGTCTGAAGAGGCGTCGGATCCGGTCGATCGAACCAGGGGATCGCTCTTTGCCATTCTGGCAGAGGGCTTTCTGTCGCGACTGAGTTTCGGGATCATCAGCTTCGCGCTTCCGCTCTATGCGTATCGCAAGCTCGGCCTGAGCCTGACGGAGACCGGATTTCTCTTTTCGATCAATCTGATCGCCGAGCAGATGTTCAAGCCGGTCATGGGGTGGCTGGCGGATCGTGTCGGCGTCAAGCGGATCTTCGCATCGGCAATCGCCCTGAGGAGTCTGGTCGCGCTGCTCTTCGCGTTCTCGGCGACGCCGTTTCAGGTCTTTGCAATCAAGTTCCTGCACGGTTTTTCGGAATCGCTGCGCGATCCGTCGGTCAGCGTCCTGATCGCCGAGAACGCGCGCCGCAAATCGCTCGCTCAGGCCTTCGGCTGGTATACGTCGGCCAAGATGTCTGCCGGTTCGATGGGCAAGGCGATCGGAGGGCTGCTGCTGGCGCTCTTCGCGGAGAACTACTCTTACGTCTTCTTCGTCGCGTTCGCGCTCTCGATTCTTCCGCTGGTGGTGGTGGCGCTCTTCGTCAGGGAGCCGGAAACTCACGAAGTTCACGCCGGGCAGAAGCAGTCGGAGTCCGGCGGAGATACGAGCGGTCTGGTCTCGGCCGCGATCCTTGGATTCCTGATCGCCGGGACGGCTCAGATGATCGCCAACCTCTTCCCGATCCTGGCAACAGAGTACGGCGGGTTGAGCGATTCACAGACGAGCCTCATCTATGCCATGTCGGTGGTCGCCATCGTCACTTCGGGACCGCTCTTCGGCTGGCTCTCGGACAACGTCAGCAGGAATCTGGTGCTGACCGTTCGCGGAATCGCCAACACGGTATCTTCGGCGCTCTTCTATTTTCTGCCCGGTTTCGCCGGGATGGCGGTCGGACTGACGGTCGATACGATGGGCAAGGCGGCATTCCGGCCGGCATGGGGAGCGATCATGGCTCATTACGCCGCCCTCAATCCGCGCCGGCGAGCGCGCACCATGTCTTATCTCAGCCTCGGAGAAGGACTCGGAGAGACGATCGGCCCCCTTCTCGGGGGCTTCATCTGGAATACCTGGGGAGTCGGCGCCCTGCTCGCCACTCGCGTCGTCATGGCGCTGATCGGCGAGATTTATGCGATAAAAACGGTGAAGAAAGTAAAAAGTAAAAAGTAGAAAGTAGAAAGTGCGGGGAATCATCACCTCGTTCGTTTGAACTTGCTTACCCCTTTTTACTTTCTACTTTCTACTTTCTACTTAATTCAAGGAGAGATCGATGCGAATCTGTTTTCTGATGGAGCCGCCGAGAAGCAAGGATTCGGTGACATACGAAGTTCTCAACGGGCTTGGCGAGCGTGGCGCAGAGGTTGAAGTGGTCACCGAGCGGAGCGGGTTGATCGACCTCGAGCATTTCAAGTTCGATTTCGACCTCTATCTGTTCAAGTCTCATTCCCCGCTGGCTGAGTCGCTGGCGGCGGCGGCGCACTATCGCGGCGCGAAGGTGCTCAACGAATATCCGGCGACGATGAAGGTGCGCGACAAGATACTGACCTGCACCATGCTGCTGCAGGCGGGCATTCCGACGCCGCGGACCTTCGTCACTGATTCGATCGAATCGCTCCGGTCGGTGGTGCGCGAAATGCCGATCATCGTCAAGCCGTACAAGGGGCGGCGAGGGCAGGGAATCGAGATCTGCATGGACGAAGCTCAGTTCGACGATCTGATCCGGAGACGCGCGGCCGATGCCGATGCCGACGATGACGGCGGCGGAGGCGAGGACGGCACCGCGCTCGGCGAACGTCTCATCTTCGCCCAGGAGTACGAGGATCACGAACCGTTCGATTACAAGGCCTACGCCGTCGGCGATTACGTTCACACCATCCGCCGCATCTTCCCCGCCAAAACGAAGGAGGAGAAGCTCGGAACACCCGTCGAGGACGATCCCGAGCTCGATGCTCTGATCCGCCGTTGCGGAAGCCTCTTCGGACTCCAGCTTTACGGCGTCGATCTGATCAAGACCTCCAAAGGCTATTCGGTCATCGAGGTCAACTGCTTCCCCGGGTACAAGGGCGTGCCTCAGGGCGGCAACCGCATCGCCGACTTCGTCATGAATTCCATGAAATGAGTCGATCAGCGCTCTGGAGTGTGTAACTTATTGCGGCTGAACGGTTTGCTGCTTTGCGTGCTGATGTCGGGCCGGGTGCTGGCAGTTCAAAAAATTTCGAGTTGCTGAAATCGGCTGGCAACACGAACGCAGGGTTTCGACATCTCAGCACGCGTTTACCGGATCCGGTATCTGAAACATCCGAGCGAGCGAACGATTCTTACCGGATCGGAAGAGAAAAATTTTGGAGGACGCAACTTTTTATGACACACACTCCAGCAACGAGAGGCAACAATGATCATGCCCCGAAGCGCTATGGCTGGCTGGTAATCCTCATGGTACTGGCCCTTTCAGTGGGACTGGCGGTCGAGCCGGCACGGGCGGGCCTCAACGATCCGACCCCGTCAGCGGATGACAAGGACAAGAAAGAGAAGAAAGAAAAGAAAGACAAGAAGAAGTCCGAGTCCGATGATGACGACGACGAGCAGAAGGAAGAGAAGAAGAAGAAGGAAAAGTCTTCAAAGAAGGATAAGAAGGATTCTTCGAGTGCCGGAAACCGGGCTCCGAGCGTGGGGCTGACCGTCGATGCGATCGAGGCCGTCACGGCCACGATCGAGACCGATCCCGTTCCGAGCAGCGGCGACGCCGCCGACGATCCGGCGATCTGGATCAACAAGGCCGATCCTGAGAAGAGCACCATCATCGGCACCAACAAGCAGGGCGGCCTTGCCGTCTACGATCTGAGCGGCAAGCAGATTCAGTACCTCGCCGACGGACAGCTTGACAACGTCGATCTGAGGGACGGTTTCAAGCTCAACGGCAGCGAAGTCGCGCTCGTGACCGCCGGCAATCGCAGCGATAACACGATCGCCATCTACAAGGTCAATCCTGATACGCGCATGCTCGAAAATGTAGCCGCGCGAAAGGTCAAGCATACCATTCAGGTCTACGGTTCCTGTATGTATCGCAGCCCGAAGAACGGCGAGGTCTATCATTTCGCGACCAGCAAATCGGGCGACGTCGAGCAGTGGCAGTTCTTCGACAACGGATCAGGCAAGGTCGATGCCAAAAAGGTCAGGAATTTCAAGGTCGGACAGGTTGTCGAGGGCTGCGTAGCCGACGATGATCTGGGCCATTTCTACGTCAGCGAGGAACCGGTCGGCATCTGGAAGTACGGCGCGGAGCCTGATACCGGAGACGCCCGGACGCAGGTTGCGAAGGTCGGCGACGGTCATCTATTTGCTGACGTCGAAGGACTGGCCATTGCCTACGGCAAGGACGGGACCGGATACCTCATCGCTTCCAGCCAGGGGAATCACTCCTACGTCGTCTATCGCCGCGAAGGCAATAACGAATACGTCAAGAAGTTTCGCATCGTGCCCGGCGACAAGGTCGACGGAGCCGAGGAGACCGACGGCATCGATGTTACGACCGTCAGTCTCGGGTCCGCTTTCCCGAACGGCGTTTTCGTGGTCCAGGATGGATTCAACGACCGCGGCAACCAGAACTTCAAGCTGGTTCCGTTCGAGTCGATCATCAAGCCGTAACAGGGCAGTTTCCAGTCAGGTGTTTCCAGTTTCCAGTCTATCCGAAACCGGTTAGTATCAGGTCAACCCGAATGTTTCGGAATGGACTGGAAACTGGAAAAACTTACAGACAATCACGAACAATATAAACTGTTGTCAGGGATCGGGATTTCGCTGAATCAGGCGGTGCCGATCCCTGGCGTCATGAGGAGATCAGGTTGAAGACCTGCCCAGTGTGCCGGCGCGAGTTTCCGGACCGGTCGAAATTCTGCAATCACGACGGCTCGCCGCTGACTTCGGCGGAAGAGATTCCGTCAGCCGCATTGAAGATAACCCAGTTCGACGGAGTCAAGCGCGAGCATGCGCCGGGAGGCTCGACTACGATCGGCAAGTCGCCCGAAAACGACATCGTCCTGGCCGACCCGGCCGTCAGCAGGAACCACGCCCGAATCGATCAGCGAGACGGGCGTTTTTTCGTTCGCGATCTCGGGAGTCTCAACGGGACGCTGGTGGGCGGTATCAGGATCGGCGCCGACGATGTTGAGCTGAAGGACGGTTCGGTCGTGACGATCGGGCGTTCGACGATCGTTCTCAGCCTG
>CALBSU010000757.1 GCA_937967285.1 uncultured Acidobacteriota bacterium | reverse complement strand
AGTTAAGACTGGAGGAGGAAAGCGATGAAGAAGAGATGTTTCGTAAACAGGACGTTAATCCTGTTTCTGGCGACGGGTCTACTGGCTGGAGGGATGGAGGTCGCGGCGCAGACGCGAACCAAGCCGCGTCCGACGATGCGCACCAATACAACCGCATCATATAAATATGCATACGAGCACGGCTATCGCGCCGGATACGAGGACGGCTTCGCTCAGGGGAAAGGCGATATCGCCAATGGCGAACCGACCAATTTTCTGGAGAATGACGCCTTCACGCGTGCCGACAGAACATACGCGCCGAACATGGGCACCCGGATCGAATACCAGGAAGGATACCGGATCGGATACAGGATCGCATATCAGGACGGTTACTACGGGCGTCCGTATTCGATCTCGATCCCGGCCAATCTCGGGAAGACGGTGATTGCCACGGTCAACGAGATGAATCGATCTGAGATCGCGCGGAACGAGCCGGTTGCGCCGCCGCCGGTCGAGGAGGAGCGTCGGGTGAGGGATCGCGAGGTCCGCCCGTCGCGAGCTCCGCAGGGGCGGGGATCGTTCACCATTCCGGACGGGGTTCAGATGAAGATCCGTCTGACCACGCAGGTCAACACGAAGACGAACCGTGAGGGGGACCGTTTCACGGCGATCGTTCTCGACCCGAGCGAATATGCCGATGCGATCATCGAGGGGCGGATCGCCAAGCTCAACAAGTCTGGCAAGGCGACCGGCAAGACGGAGCTTTCGCTGACCTTCGATTCGATCGAGCTTCGCGACGGCCGCAGCGGACGGCTGGCGGCTCAGGTCGAGAAGGTCTATCAGAGCGAGTCGGTCAAGACCGTGGATGAGGAAGGCAATGTCGAGACCGGCAGCCGGACCAAAGAGACAGCCGTCCGCAGCGTTGGCGGGGCTGCGCTCGGCGCGATCATCGGCGGCATCGCGGGCGGAGGCAAGGGCGCGGCGATCGGAGCTGCAATCGGCGCCGGAGCGGGCGCAGGATCCGTCCTGATCGACGGCGGCAAGGATCTGGTGCTCGAGCCGGGCACAGAGATTCTGATCAGGACCGCAGCACCGGGCAGCTCGAGGTAACCACTTCGTCAATCAATTGGAGCGGCGCCCGGCGCCGCTCCACATTTCATCACCGCGGCATGATCACTCTCCTGACGGATTTCGGCCAATCTGATTACTTCGTGCCGGCGGTCAAGGGGAGAATCCTTTCGATCAATCCAGCCGCGAGAATCATCGATCTGACTCACGAGATAACGCCGCAGGACATCAGAGCCGCCGCCTTCACGCTGGGGGCCTGTTACGCTGATTTCCCCGAGGGAACGATCCACGTCGCGGTGGTCGATCCGGGAGTCGGTTCCGAACGCGCCGCAATCATCGTCGAAACGCCGCGTTACCGCTTCGTCGGGCCGGACAACGGCATCTTCAGCTTCATCTACTCCCGCGAACCTGGCAGTCGTGCATACCTGATCGCGAATCCGAAATATCAGCGCCGGACCCGGAGCGAGACATTTCACGGAAGGGACGTCTTCGCTCCGGCGGCGGCGCATCTTTCGCTCGGCGTGCCGGCATCGGAGATGGGCGGGCGGATGGCGCAGCCGGTCGCCTTCAGCGTTCCAGCGCCGAAGCCTGCCGGGGACGCGCGGATGATCGAAGGCGCGATCCTGCACATCGACAGATTCGGCAACATCATCACCAATTTCACTGAAGGCGAGCTGAGCTCCGATGAGGCATCCGGTCGGGTCTTTCTGATCGGCGGTCATACGGTCTCCCGGTTCGGCAGCCATTTCGCAGCGGCCGGCCATGAGCTGATCGCTTATCCCGGCAGCGCCGGTTACTGGGAGATCGCTCTCTGGTGCGACTCGGCAGCCGACCGGCTCGGAGTCCGCCCCGGCGATCCGGTCCATCTACGCCTCGCCGACTGATACGGCCGGCGGATGGAGGTCTTTCGTTTGAAACTGATCAGGAGCGAACTGGATATCGAACGCCGCGTCGGCGTGATGGGCATCCTCAACGTGACGCCGGCCTCATTCTCTGACGGAGGAAGGTATGAGACGGTCGACAGGGCGGTCGATCGCGCCCTCGAGATGGAGGCCGAGGGCGCGGACCTGATCGACATTGGCGGAGAATCGACGCGCCCCGGCGCCGATCCCGTCAGCATCGAGACCGAATTGTCGCGGGTCCTTCCCGTCATCGAACGGCTCAACGGCAGTCTCGGAATTCCGATCTCGATCGACACGACCAAATCGGAGGTCGCGACACGGGCAGTAGCAGCCGGCGCCGAGATGATCAACGATATCTCGGGGCTGAGATTCGATCCGGATCTCGCGTCTGTCGCGGCAGAGACGGGCGCCGCGCTGGTGCTCATGCATTCCCGCGGGACTCCAGGGACGATGCAGAAGCTCCCGCCCGTCGAGGATATCCTGGACGAGATCACCGTGTTTTTCGATTCGGCCGTCAATTTGGCCCTTGCCCGCGGAGTCGAGCGCAACAAGCTGATCCTCGATCCGGGCATCGGCTTCGGCAAGACCCCTGATCAGAACCTTCAGCTGATCAACGGGATCGACCGGTTGAGCGAACGGTTCGGCCTGCCGGTGCTGCTCGGGCCGTCGCGCAAATCGTTCATTCCCCGAACCCTCGATTCGCGACTCGAGGGCCTGCGCCGGTTTCCCGATCGCGAGAGACTGGCCGGCACCGCCGCTGCCGTTGCGATCGGCGTAGAGCGCGGCGCGCGCATCGTGCGCGTCCATGATGTCGTCGAAATGGTCGCCGTCGTCCGCCTCACTGAAGCGATGCTCGGCGCCTGACGGGTTCAGTTTGCGCGCTTTCTTTGCTAACATTAACCGATTCGTCTGTCCGCGCGGCTTTCCACTTCGCGAAAGGCCGAAGTTATTCAATCCCTGCTCCGGAGTTACATATGAAGGAAAAGATGCGGCTTCGCATAACCAGGATGATCATTCCGGCGCTCGCGCTGAGCCTTGTCTCGATCGGCGTTGCGCTGGCGGCCGCCGATGCGCTCGGCATTCGTCAGGCGCGCGACGTTCTGAGGAAGATCGCCGGCGCAAACCTCAGCTCGGATCAGGTGCGGATCAAAAATATCTCGTCCGGAGTCGGCTCAGGCGGCGTCATCGTCGTGGCTCAGATCGAGACGGCTTTCAGAATGGTTCAGGACGGCAGGGACTGGAAGGTCGCTGAGGTCCGTCTGGGCGACCGGCAATGGGAATCGTTCGAGCTGATCGAAGAGGCGGTCCGTCGCGAGAAGGAACGCCGCACAACCGCAATTATGAAAAAGATCGAGCAGGCGATCGATTCATATCGCCGCGATCGAGGCGTCTACATGGACGCGGACGATATCGGAGAACTGCTGGACTACATTTCGCCGGCCTATCTGAGCGCGCCCGATAGGTTCGATCTGTGGGGCGAGCAGTTCGAGTTCAAGGGCTCGCGCGACCGCTACCGCCTCGTCTCGCGCGGGGCCGACCGCCGGAAGGATACCGCCGACGATCTGATCGTCGAAAATTCATCCCGCGCGTCGGAATGATCGACAATAAGTAAAGATTCGGAGAACAGCATATGCAATACATCGCGACGGAGGTTCAGAAGCTGATCGATCAGCGATATCGACTGACGGTCATGATCGTCGCAGTATTTTTCATTTCAGTGATCGTCTTCATGCTCGTCGGGCGTGTCGTCACCCCCGGCGAATCGACTCCCGGAAGCGAAAAATGGGGGCAGACGATCTATTCGATAGTGATTGTGCTGGGCGTGATCACCGTCGCGCTTCGGCGGATCCTCATGTCGAGGATGCTCATGTCGCAGGCGGCGGCCGGCGGAGCAGGGGCGATTCTTCGCCAGATGAGCACCATCTCGATCATCGGAGCGGCGATGGGCGAGGCCACGGCGATCATCGGCCTGGTCGCATATCTGCTGACCGCCGATTATCAGTACAGTTGGCGACTCGGGGCCGTCGGGCTGTTTCTTATCCTTTACAGCTTCCCGCGCCGGGGCGAATGGGTACGCAAAGTTATCGAGTATTCGAGCGAAAAATAACCGAGAGAATTTCACAGCATGACCAACTACAGGCACAGCGCCGGACTGATCGTTGCGGCAATACTGATCGGGACTTTTCTGACGACGGTGCGGGCGGCGGGTCAGAATCCGCCGCCGCCGCCGCCTCCGCCGAAGCAGGTCGAACCGCCGACCCGGGAGCAGCGGATCGAGGCCTATCTTTCATATCTCGAGGCGCAGCGGTTAAAGGGCGAGGCGCAGAAGCAGCGCAGCGCAAAGCTCCTCGAATCGGCGATCTCGAAGCTGAGGGAGACGATCAAGCTCGACCCTTCATCTGCCGAGCCGCACGTCGATCTCGGCGAACTCTATTTCTTCTATCTCTCGCGGCGGGATATCGCGGAGATCGAGGCGCTTCAGGCCGTCAGGCTCGAACCCGAGAACGTCAACGCTCACATGCTGCTGGCGCGGCTTTCGGTGACGGCGTGGAAGACCGAGAACGCCAGCCGCCAGCAGTATCTCGACCGCGCGATCCGCGAGTACGAGCGAGTGGCCGAACTCGATCCGGGACGGACCGAGGCCTGGGCCATGCTCTCAGAGCTCTACCAGAACAGGAATCTGATCGACAAGCAGATCCATGCGCTGGAGAAATGGACCGGCGCTCCGCTGGCCACGGACGAATTCTTCTACCGCTGGCTGATGAACGGAAGCCTGTCGCCGGACAATGCTTATCTGCAGCTCTCGCGACTCTATCTCAGCAAGTCGAATGAGGATCAGGCGATCGAAGCCGCGCGCACGGCCTACATGATGGATCCGGATTCGAACGAGAACGCGCGCAACCTGATCAACATTCTTCGTGCCGTCAGCGATCGCGAAACCGAACTGAAAGTCTACGCCCAGCTCTTCAAGGGGCAGGTCGTGCCGGTCCTCATGATCGGCTACGGATCATCGCTTGTCCGCGCAGGGATGTACGACGAGGCCGCCAGGCAGTTGAGCGAGTATGTCAAGCTCGATCCTTCGAACGCCAGCGCTCTCGGACTGCTCTCGATCGCACAGCGCAGATCGGGACGTCGTCAGCAGGCGGTCGATACCCTCAAGCTGGGGATGACGCGCGTCGAGGTCGGAACCCGGATCGATCTGATGGTCGCGCTGGCAGAGACTTACGAGGAGCTCGGCCGGGATGAAGATGCGCTTGGCGAATACGAGAAAGCGCTCGACTCCATTCTGAGCAAGGGCGCGCTGACGCCGGTCAACACGCCGCTCTTCAGCGAGGTGGTGACACGGCTGGCCAGGGTCTGCCGTCGGAATTCCGATCCGGCGCGGCTGCAGAAAGCCATCGCCCGCGCACGCCAGGCAGTGGATGAACACGATTCGCTGCTCGATATGCTGGAGATCGAGAATCTGCGGGAGGAGGGCAAGACCACGCAGGCGCTCGATGCCGCGCTCGCCGCCGCGCGGCGTTATCCCGACGATCGTGCGGTCAAATTCACGCACGCGCTCATCCTGGCAGATCTCAGAAAGTTCGATGAGAGCACCGATCTGCTCAACCGGATGATCCGTGAGACGCCCGAAAGCCGGCTCGATGACGCATCGGTGAGGATCATCCTGAGCGGAGTTCTGCTTCAGAGCGGGGATCTCGCCGGCGCTGAAAAAGCCATCCGCAGATCGATCGCCGACAACCCGGACAACCCCGACGCAGTGGTTCAGCTGAGTTCAGTTCTGGAACGCGCCGGGAAGGTCGATGAGGCGGAAAAAGTGCTCAAGGATCTCATCAGGATCGATCCCGGCAATGCCACCGCGCTCAATAATCTTGGTTACTTCCTGGTGGAACGCGGAAACGGCTTCGATGAAGCCGTCCGTCTGATCGAGAAGGCGGTCATGATCGAGCCGATCAACGGCAGCTTCCTCGACAGCCTCGGCTGGGCCTACTTCAAGGCGGGAAGAAAGACGGATGCGCTCCAGACGCTCGAGAAAGCGCTCAGATACTCTCGCCGCAATCCGACAATCCATGAGCATCTGGGCGATGTGCTGAGAGATATGGGGCAGATCGACCGGGCTCGTATCCAGTGGGAACAGGCGATCAAGTATTCGATCGAGGATGATGTCATCGCCCGGATCAGGGTCAAACTGAACAAACAGTGAGCGCTGCATGACGACCCTGATCGTTCCTTCCTACGCCAAGATCAACTGGACGCTCGAGATCCTCGGGCGCCGTCCCGACGGATACCACGAACTGCGGACGCTCCTTCAGACGATCAGCCTGCGCGACCGCCTGACCTTCACCGATGCGGAAGACGGGATCGAACTCGCGACCGACGATCCGCAACTGCCCGCTGACAGGTCGAATCTGGTCTGGCGCGCGGCCAGCTCTCTGCTCGAACTGACAGGCGTGCGCCGGGGCGCCGGAATATCGATCGAAAAACGGATCCCGATGGGAGCGGGTCTCGGCGGCGGGAGCAGCAATGCCGCGGTAACGCTTCTCGCGCTCAACCGGCTGTGGGGTACCCGCCTTGATCTGCCCGCGCTTCACCGCCTCGCCGCAAAGCTCGGCTCGGACGTCCCGTTCTTTCTGACCGGAGGCACCGGTCTCGGCGTCGGCCGCGGAGAAGAGGTCTATCCCGTCGCGGATATCAATGAGGAACACATCCTGCTGGTCAATCCGGGACTCCATATCCCGACCGCCGAGGTATATTCCGGGCTGCCTCCGGAGTTGACAAACCCGGAACCGCTCGCTAAGATGCCTCTTTCTCTTGAGGCCGCTCATGCCGCCGTACAGGTGGGGATCGGCGGTGCCGGGCGGATCATCCCCTTTCTGCACAATGATCTGGAAATTCCGGTGCTTCGAAAGTACTCCGTCATGCCGGAGATACGGACACGACTCCGGGATTCGGGTGCTTCGGGCGTCCTGATGTCGGGCAGCGGCTCGACGGTTTTCGCGATCTTTGACAGTGAGGAGGCATGTTCCGCTGCCGCGGAAGAGATGCCGGGGTTCGGATGGTGGTGCGCCAGAGTGCGCACGCTCGACCGACGCCGGTACCAGTCAGAAATCGATCGCGCGATCAATGCAATCCAGGGGACACGGAATCCTCTGTAATGCCGCTTGAAAGATTTTACTGGGGAGTCGCCAAGTGGTAAGGCAGCGGCCTTTGGAGCCGCCATTCGTAGGTTCGAATCCTACCTCCCCAGCCAGAAATGAGTAAAAAGTAAAAAGTAGAAAGTAGAAAGCAGAAAGTAAAAAGTCTGAAAGACATCCGCAGCGGTGAGGGCTGACAGCAGCAGTGAACAGCTTACAGATATTTACGGGCAATGCCCATCGGCAACTGGCAGAGGAGATATGCCAGTATCTCGGGATTCCGCTCGGGAGAGCGAATACGACGCGTTTTCCGGACGGGGAATTCAACTTCCAGATCCTCGAGAACGTGCGCGGCAGCGATGTCTTCATCGTTCAGTCGACCAGTCCACCGGTCGATTCGCACCTGATGGAGCTGCTGATCATGATCGACGCCTTTCGGCGTTCGTCCGCGGACCGGATCACTGCCGTCATTCCGTATTACGGATACGCCCGTGGCGACAAGAAGGACAAGCCGCGAATACCGATCTCGGCCAAACTCGTCGCGAACCTGATCAGGACCGCCGGTGCCAATCGCGTTCTGGCCGTCGACCTGCACGCGCCGCAGATCCAGGGATTCTTCGATATTCCGGTCGATCATCTCTTCGCCGCGCCGGTCATGATCGAATACTTTTCGCGCCACCCGATCGATGAACTGGTGGTGGTGGCGCCGGACCCGGGCGGGGCGGAACGCGCGCGGGCTTACGCCAAACGGCTCAATGCCGATTTCGCCATCGTCGACAAAAGGCGCGACAAGTCGCAGCCGGGCCATTCCGAGGCCGAGGTCATGAACGTGATCGGCAACGTCGACGGCAGGGATGTTCTGGTCGTCGACGATATGGTCGACACTGCCGGCACGCTGACCAAGGTCGCCGAAGCGCTGAAGGACAACGGCGCCCGCAGGGTTCTGACCAGCTGCGTTCACGGGGTGCTTTCGGGAAGCGCCATTGAACGGATCAGGAAATCCCCTCTCGAGAAGGTGGTCCTGACCAATACGCTTCCCGAGAATCCGGGCTGCGAGGCCCCGCTGTTTGAATATCTGAGCATAGCGCCGCTGCTGGCCGAGGCGATCAAGTCGATTCACGACGAGACCTCTGTCAGCCGGCTCTTCATCTGATCAATTTTCGTAATGTTCCGATTTTGGAGTTAGTTTATGAGCGTAGACAACCAGATTTTACTGAACGCCACGAAGCGTGACGATCGCGGCAAGAACGCGATGAAGCGGATGCGCGCCGCCGGGCTCGTCCCGGTCACCGTTTACGGCGGAGGCCAGGATGCAGCCAGTTCGTCGATCGTCAAGCGCGAATTCGCCGCGCTGGTCCGGGCGCACGGCCGCAACAAGATCATTTCGCTCAACCTCGACGGCGCTGTGACGCCGGTCAAGGTGGCTGAGCTGCAGCTCGATCCCGTCAAGGGGACGCTGATGCACATCGATCTGGTCAGGATCTCGATGACTGAGAAGACCAACTTCGATGTCCCTGTCCACCTGACCGGAGAATCCGACGGCGTCAAGACTTTCGGCGGAGTGCTCGATCACGTCACCCACACTCTGACGATCCGCTGCCTGCCGGGAGACCTGCCGGAGCAGATCACGGTCGACGTGACGCCGCTCGGAATCGGCACGCACATCAGCGTCAAGGATCTCCAGCTCGGCGACAAGGTCGAGGTCGTCAACGATCCGGATACCGTCATCTGCACGGTCGCCGCTCCGCGCGTTGCCGATGAGACGGCCGAAGCAGGCGAATCGTCCGCCGAACCGGAAGTGATCAAGAAGGGCAAGTCCGAGGAGGAATAACCTCCCGCCTTCTTCCGTGACTTATGTGGCTCATCGTCGGACTCGGCAATCCGGGGCCGAAATATGAAATGACCCGTCACAACTGCGGCTTCCTGGTGATCGACGATCTGGCCCGCAGGGCCGGCAGAGATGTTCGGACCACGGAATGCCAGGCGCTCACCGGACGGATCGAGATCGGAGGACGGCCGGCTCTGCTGGTCAAGCCTCAGACCTTCATGAATCTGAGCGGCGTCTCGGTGGCAGGGTTGATGACGAAACACGGGATCGCGGATCCTTCGCGGGTGCTCGTGATCAGCGATGATCTGGCTCTTCCGTTCGGGCGCATCAGAGTCCGCCGCGGCGGCAGCGCCGGCGGTCATAACGGCCTGAAATCGATCATTGCACGACTCGGTACGCAGGATTTTCCGAGACTGCGGATGGGAATCGCTCCCGAGCATCCGATCGCCGATACGGCCTCGTTCGTGCTCGCCGAATTTCCACGACGCGACCGGGATGAACTCGATCGTATGATCGGGACAGCATCCGACGCGATCGAAGATATTTTGACAAACGGCATCGACCAGACGATGTCGAAATATAACTGAAGCAGGACAACGCGTCCGCTTTTCTCCTTGCCTGAAGGCTTCGGGTCTTCAGGCTTTATCAACCATAAGGAGGCCTCTTTTGAGAACCTACGAACTAATGTACATCTCGGCGCCCAACACCGCCGCGGATGATATCGGCAAACTCAACACACAACTCGAACAGATCGTCTCAGAGCGCGGCGGCACTGTCACCAAGGTCGAAGACATGGGACGACGCACTCTCGCATACCGCATCAACAAGTTCGATGACGGGATCTACACTCTGCTCTATATCGACGGCAGCGGAGTCGAGATCGGCGAACTCGAACGCCGTCTCCGCGTCACCGACTTCGTCATCCGGCACATCACTGTGCGGACGGACGAGGATCTCAAGCGCGCCGCCAAGATGAAGGCCAAGCGCAAGACTGTCGCCGCTCCGCGCGAGAACGCGGCCGATGAAGACGGCGATGATAATAACGATGCGGATTACGACGAATCCGAAGAAGAGTAAAAAGTAGAAAGTA
>CALBSU010000756.1 GCA_937967285.1 uncultured Acidobacteriota bacterium | reverse complement strand
TCGCCGATCGAGTGCGCTTGTGCCTGAAATACGCTCCTGCCGATCGCCTGGCGTTCGCGCCGGATTGCGGGCTCAGCCAGACCGCGCGCTGGGCCGCAAAATTGAAACTGAAAAATATGGTCGGCGGAGTGAAAAAGGTCCGGAAGGAGCTGGGGTTGTGACGGAGTTGATCAAACCGGTATTGAAGGATAACGGACTGCTCGCCGACATCGCCTCTGCCCGGGACAAGACCGACACTTTTCACCTCTGGTGGCTCGGCCAGTCGGGCTTCCTGATTCAGTGGCAAGGCCGCCATTTACTGATAGATCCGTATCTATCCAATTCCCTGACCGTCAAATACTCCACCACCGACAAACCCCACATCAGAATGACCGAGATCCCGATCGATCCGGCGCGACTCGACTTCATCGACGTCGTTACATCCAGCCACAATCACACCGATCACCTGGATCACGAAACCCTGTGGCCGATTATCGCTGCAAATCCGAACCTCCGGATAATCATCCCCGAAGCCAATCGACAATTCGTCGCTGATCGACTCAAGACAGATCCCGACTGGCCCCTCGGAGTCAACGACGGCACGACCGTCTCCTCCGCCGGATTCACATTCACCGGACTGGCAGCCGCTCACGAAGATCTCGAACATGACGAGAACGGAAATTACAGATGCCTCGGCTACCTGATCAGTTTCGATCAATGGACCATCTTTCATCCCGGCGACTGCATCCCCTACGACGGAATGGCCGAACGCCTGCTGGAATTGAGCGAAGGTCGCCGGATCGACGTCGCCCTCATGCCGATCAACGGCCGGCTCCCCGAACGCCGCGTCACCGGCAACTTCTGGGGCCGCGAAGCCGCCGATTTCGCCAAAGCGATCAGGGCCGGCATCGTCATCCCGATGCACTACGAAATGTTCACCTTCAATACTGAATCACCCGAAGAATTTATCGCCGCCTGCCGCCATCTCAATCAGCCGTTCGCAGTGCTCAAATGCGGCCAGAGATATTCACCACCACATACCCACTCAACATAATCCCCCGGCTTCCTTGACCTCTCCCCGGATCATGACTATCATCCGAGTTGAAATCGAATGTCAAAATCTAAAATATCGAAATGAGAAGTCGGGGAAGGATTAATGAGAAATTTTCGCAAGGTAATATTCTGGAGTCATCTGGTATGCGGGGTTACCGGCGGTTTGATCATCCTGATTATGTCTGTAACCGGGGTGATATTGACGTATGAGAAACAGTTGATCGAGTGGGCGGACACACGCGACATTCGGATCGAGGTGCCTGAGAGCGGGGCAAGGATGCCGATGGAAGCACTCCTGGCGAAGGTGAGCGAGGTGGAGAAAGGTGCGCCGGCCTCGATTCAGGTCAGGGCTGAGAGCAACGCGCCAGCAGCATTGAGTTACAACGGAGGGCGAACGGTCTACGTCGATCCTTACACCGGTGCGGTTCTGGGTGAAGGCGATAAGGGATTGCGGAGCTTTCTTCGAGCAGTAACAGGCTGGCATCGCTGGCTGGGACAGGAGGGAGCGGGGAGGGCGACCGGCCGTGCGATCACGGGAGCGTGCAATCTCGCGTTTCTGTTCATCGTCGTGAGCGGCTTCTATCTGTGGTTCCCTCGTGTCCGGATCTGGCAGCAGTACAAAAACATCCTCTGGTTCCGGCGCGGGCTGACGTGGAAGGCCCGGGATTTCAACTGGCACAACGTGATAGGTTTCTGGTCTCTTGTACCGCTCTTTCTGATCGTGCTGTCCGGTGTCGTGATCTCCTATCCGTGGGCGGGAAATCTGGTCTATCGCGTAGTCGGAGAGAATCCGCCGTCACGACCCGCTGCCCCGCCCCGCGCTCAGGTGCAACGAGAGGCCTCGCCTTCAGCATCAACCGGGAACCTGAATCAGCTCTGGGCTCGCGCCGAGAGTTACTCGAATGGATGGAAGAGCATCCGGTTGCGGCTGCCGAACTCCGGCGAGGAGCCGCTGGCTTTCACCATCGAACATGGGACGGCCGGCCAGCCGCAGAAACGGGGCACGCTGACGCTCGATCGAAAGACAGGCGAGATCATCAAGTGGGAAGATTTTTCGAGCCTGACTCGCGGCCGGCAGATTCGGTCTTTCCTGAGGTTCGCGCACACCGGCGAGTATTTCGGAGTCATCGGGCAGACCATTGCGGGAATCGTCTCGCTGGGAGGCGCGGTTCTGGTCTGGACGGGCCTGGCGCTGGCTTTGAGGCGCTTCCGTGCATGGAAAGCGCGACAGTCGAAAATCACATCAGAAGCTGTCGCTGAAATCATAAACCGCAACAAATCGTTCACCGATCAGTAACGGGACCTGGCTGACCGCACCAGGAAGTTCAGTCCGCGCGGAGAGGGCTGCTCTCTCCGCGCATATCATCTAATTTCACAATTTCAGATTCGTACCGGCGGGATATTAATTCATTGGGCTTTTTTAGCTTTGAATTCCTGTGGAGGCTGGTCAGGGAATAGAGTGATCCTCATTCTCGTGCCGTCTGAATTACTTCCTGAACTGGACTGTAATCCGGCCGCCGTCGGGATTGCGGAACTGAATGACGACGGTTCTGCCGGCCGGAATGGCCTCGGCAATGCTCTTCCCGTTGACGAGTCTGCCGCGCTGAGTGACGCTTCTGCCATCCGGGGCTACGGACGGAGCATCCACAAAACCCACGCCATCAACCAGTATCTGCATCGGACTGGCGAAGCCTATTCCGATGGCGGAGATGCTGTCCGATAAAACCGTGATCTCCTGCAACAATGGCCCCGGCGGGCGGGCGATCACTTTCGTGGTGATCGAGATGCTGTTGTTGCGGCTGTCCGGATCGGGATTGAAACCTGATCCTATCCTGGGGATGAAGGCGATGTCCTGCGGGATGGTGCCTGGAACCACTCTCACCATCAAGGTAAAAACCGCCTCTGCGCCGCGAGCCAGCGATGGCAGACTGCAGCTCATCCCCCCCGCGGCGCCGACGGAAGGGGTGCGGCACGCCCAGTTGCCCGTCGATACAGCGAGGGCTTTAAATAAGGTTCTGTTCGGAGTGGCCCCGGTAAACTCCACATCCCTGGCATCAGAGGGCCCCGCATTTATGACAGTCACGCTGTATGCCAGATCTTCGTCTTCGAAGACGGCGGGAGGCAGGCTCTCACCGCGTGTGATGGCCAGATCAACCGAGAGCGCTCCGGTCTTCGTCTCCGCTGCCGACGTATTGTTGGCCGGATTCGGATCGAAGGTCTCGGCCGACACATTGACCTCGAATCTGATGGCGGAACCCTGAGGCGTGTTCGGGTTTATCCTGAAGGAGATCAGAAACTCATCCATCCGTGCGGCGTCGGCCGCCATTTCCGGTTTGGCGCAGCTGATCGACAGGACGCCATCGACCGGCATCGCGCCGCACTCCCATCCGGCAGGGGTCTTCTCGAATGCCTTGAAGCTGGTGAAATTGGGCGCCAGTCCGCTGATCCTGACGTTTTTGGCCGCGCTCGGTCCGCCATTTGTGACTTTCACTGAAAAAGCGGCTTCGTCGGGGCCGGACGTTCCTCCGCCGGCAGCCACGACGGTCACCGACAGATCGGTCGCTTCCGCCTGCACGCAATCGGAAAATTCAGATGTGTTGCCGTTGGCGCTGATCGCGGTTGCGTTGATAAAACCTCCGAGCGTCGATTTCGGATACACTATTCTGAACGGCGCATTTCCGTTATCGTCCGTAGTCACAGTCTCGGAATGCTGAAAGGACTTGCCTTCGGGCCTGCAGGCGCTCTGACCGGCAAAGGCTGCTCCAGAGGTCGCTGTTCCCGGGTTGTTGAAGAATTCCAGCGTGACAGTCTGATTGGGCCTGCCGAAGAAAGTTCCGACTACCTCAGTCTGAGCGCCGTCGCTGATCACGCGCTGAATCTCGGGGAAGTTCTGCCCGTCATTGGCCTGAGTGTTTACAGGCGGCGGCGGCTGATTCGGCGTCCGGCCCGGTTCGCCCAGATCGATGCCGATCGAACTGTTGGAAAAGATGGAATTTTCGCTGATGGTTATCTGTGCGCCCGGCGGTCCGGGCGCTGAGCCGCGATTCGGAATGAAAATCCCGCTGCCGTTGTTGAACGCTACACGGTTCCTGATAATCAGGCTCTGGGATGTGCTGTTGTCGAATAAGATCCCGTTACCCTGGTTTCCGAGCGGTTGCTCGCCCGTGACGTCCGTGCCGATGGAATTGCCTTGCAACGTCACTGACACACCTCCAAAGGTGGTCACAAGCATCTGTTTTTCGTCGACATAGGTTCTCAGCGGGCCGATGGCGATACCATTTTCTCCGTTCGCTGAGATCAGGTTTCCTTCATTCTGCCCGGCCCCGCCGATGAACGAACTCGACGGCAACTGCATCGCTGAGAGGATCACTCCGTTTCCGTTATTTGGTATCGGAATGGTTCCGGTGGCGTCGGTACCGATGAAGTTACCCTTGATCGCAGCCCATCCATTAAGGACTCCGATCCCGTCGCTCCGATTTCCGGAGATAACATTGCGGGCTTCAACGATCGATCCGCCGATCGTTGCGTTAAAATTGACCTCCACCCCGGTCCCGTTAGGAAGCGCGGCGGCGCCCGATGCCGAAACGCCGATATAATTGCCCTGGACGAGCGCGAATGATCCGCGTGCAATGCGGATTCCCTGATTCAGATTGCCTGATATGACATTGCGGGACGATGGCGTTGTACCGCCGATGGTCCCATTTGCCGTTACAAATTGCAGGCCGGTGCCGTTCGGAACAGCCCCGGCTCCTGAGGCATCCGTTCCGATCAGGTTTCCGGTGATCAGAAAGTCGGCCGAATAACCGAATACGATTCCGATCTCATTACCCGAAATAAGATTGCGGTGAACTCTCAGTCCGGAGGTTCTGTTGGCTGGGTCTCCTCTCGTTCCGAGCCCCGATGTCTGGCCAAGTGCGCGTGAGCCCGAAACGTCCGTTCCAATATAGTTTCCCTCGACAACTATATCGAAAGAGCCATCAATCAAAATCTCCGTGATCAGATTACGCGCCGACAGCGAAGCTCCACCGATCAGGGTCTTGCTCATGCGACGGATGCTTATTCCGGTCTCGAACAGCCCGGTCTTTTCACCAACCGCTGTTCCCGAGGCATTGGTGCCGATGAAATTGCCTTCGATGATATCGTTTTCGCGACTGCCCGTAAAAACAGTGGGAAATAAGGATATTCCTCCAACAATCAGTCCTCTGATCGTGCAATCACCTTGCGAGACAGAGATTCCCCCGCCGAGAATCTGAATCAACGGAGTGCCGGCAAAGCGGGGCTGGGTGGTTCCGTCGATCGTCACGGGATCGGTGATAAGCGGCAACTGCGAGAGCAATCGAATCGTGAAAGGTGAAGCGGGTCGCCCCGGCGCCATCCTCGTCTCAGCCGAAAGAGCCCGCATCGACTGGCCGGTAATTCTCTTGATTTGAATATCGAAGGCGATCTGATCAAGCCCCTGATTGGCATTGGCCGCCAGGATGGCTTCACGCAGGCTGCAATGCGCCGGATCGCATATTCCGTCATCCTGATCGTCCACGGTGTTGACGGTGAAGGTTGTCGCGGCCCGCGCTTTGAGAATGGCCGGGGCGCTGCGACCGCCCTGGAGCAGGACGAGACTGTCGCCAGCATGCGCGTTCAATCGCATTGCAAGTGCCGCAACGGGCGCGGCTTCAGAGTCGAATGAGGCCCCATGGCGACCGGCCAGCAGATGAATCCCATGCCCGACTTCATCGAGCGCAATGATTCC
>CALBSU010000755.1 GCA_937967285.1 uncultured Acidobacteriota bacterium | reverse complement strand
AAAAATAGTTTTTGACAGGTTTCGGCCAACGTGTTACAGTCCGCCTCTCTAAGGTAACTTCCTAAACCGCTTCAGATTAGCAGAAATACGGCCAGCCCTGAGGCTGGAGACCGTCCGGTTTCGTATTTTCAGAGCACATCTAAAGGACAGCGGGGAATCGAAGTAATTCCACACCTGATCAGGGGAGGTCGAGAAACGGAACGGATGAAATCGGCTATTGCTGAGGTCGCCCAGACATACGGCATCGAAGGCTGGGGAGCGGGGTATTTCGGAATCAATACCAAAGGTCACATGATCGTCAGACCGACTGAAGGCGATCCGCGCAGCGTCGATGTCAAGCAGGTGGTGGACGATCTGATCTCCCGGCGCGTCAAATTGCCGGTCCTGATTCGTTTTCCACAAATCTTCGCCAGCCAGGTTCGCAAGATGAACCAGTCCTTCCGCACGGCGATGAAGGAGTTCGATTATCCGGGCGAACATCTGGCCGTCTTTCCGATGAAGGTCAACCAGAGGCGGCAGGTGATCGAAGCCTATCTGGAAGAGGCGACCAAGCACAATTACGGACTCGAGGCCGGGAGCAAGCCTGAACTGTACGCGGCGATCGCGCTCGAACAGGCGCCCGGTTCCCTGCTGGTCTGCAACGGTTTCAAGGACGACGGCTTCATCGATCTGGCATTCGTCGGATCGCAGCTCGGCAAGAACGTGGTGATCGTCATCGAGAAGCTCAACGAGCTGCCGAAGGTGATCGACAGGGTCCGCGAGACCGGCACCCGCCCGATGATCGGGATGCGCGTCCGGCTCTACACCAGAGGTTCCGGGCGGTGGGAGAAGTCCGGAGGCGAGCAGTCGAAGTTCGGACTGACGACGACCGAGCTGCTGCACGCGATCAGGATGCTCCGCGATGCGGGGATGGTCGACCTGCTCCGCGTGCTCCACTTCCACATCGGATCGCAGATCACGCAGATCAAGAGGGTCAAGGCCGGAGTCAAGGAGGCCGCGCGGGTCTATGCCAAGATCCGCAAGATGGGGATCGACGTCGATCATCTCAACGTCGGCGGCGGCGCCGGAGTCGACTACGACGGCAGCAAGACGAGCTTCGAATCCTCAGCGAACTACACCATGCAGGAGTTCGCCAACGACGTGATCTACACGATCAAGTCGGTCTGCGAGGAAGAGAACATTCCGGTGCCGAACGTGATCACCGAGTCGGGGCGGATCCTGGTCGCCTATCACGCGATGCTCGTCACCGACATCGTCGAGGAGATCGAGACCGTCCAGGGGCTGCAGCACACGTCGATCACCGGCGAAGAGGCGCAGGTCATCCTCGAGCTCTACGACCTCTACAAGAACATGAACTCGAAGAATTTCCTCGAGTACTATCATGACGCGCTCGAGCACAAGGATGAGCTCTTCACGCTCTTCGATCTCGGATTCGTCAATCTGGAGGAGCGCGCGAAGGGTGAGGTCCTCTTCTGGGAGGTCTGCGGCAAAGCCGACAACTTCGCCAAGCTGACGCAGGTCAAGTCAGAGGAGTTCGACGATCTGCGCAAGCTGCTCTCGGCGAAATATCTCTGCAATTTTTCGGTCTTCAGGTCCGTTCCGGACCATTGGGCGATCGATCAGCTCTTCCCGATCATGCCGATCCACAAGCTGAACGAGATCCCGACCGACAATGCGACACTGGTCGACATCACATGCGATTCCGACGGAGTGGTCGACCGTTTCGTCGATCTCCACGACGTCAAGGAGGTCCTCGAAGTCCACGATCTGAAGGACAAGGAACCCTACTACCTGGCGATGCTCCTGATCGGAGCGTACCAGGAGGTGATGGGCAATTTTCACAATCTCTTCGGGACCACGAACGAAGCTCACGTGATCATCTCGGGCGACGGCGAGTATCACATCAGCCGGATCATCCACGGATCACAGCTTGGCGACATGCTCTCATTCGCCAGGTACGAGAAAGAGTTTCTGCAGGATGGCGTCCGCACCCTGCTAAATCGACAGATTAAGAAAGGAATGCTGACGGAGGAACAGGCGTCCGAACTGGCGGAGAAATACGAGAGCCATTATACGGACTATACATATCTCGACACGAACGGAGCCCGCTGAGGCGGGGTCCGGAAAGAAGAGGGATGCCCTGAATTTCCGTCAGTTGGGCTGAGAAGCAAATGATCAGAAGAATCAAAGGCGCAAAGTATTTGAACAAACCGACGCAGCCGCTGCAGATCGACCGCGATCGGAGCGTCCCCGGGCTGCTGGACAAGATGGAGCACATCTCGTTCCAGGGGCGCAATCTGGCCGTCGCCCATCAGATCTGGCTGCAGATGCTGCAGGAGAACGCCGTCGTCATCATGGGACTGAGCGGCGCGCTGGTGCCCGCCGGCATGCGGAGACTGGTCGCATACCTGATCAAGAACCGCTGCATCGACGTTCTGGTTGCGACCGGCGCCAACATCTTCCACGATCTCCACGAGACGCTCGGTCGGCACCATTACATCGGAGATCCGCGGATCACCGACGCCGAACTGGTCGAGGAGAAGGTCGATCGCATCTACGACACCTTCGCCTCTGAAGAAGAGTTCCGTGAAGCGAACGAGTGGATCGGCGGTTTCGCCGCCCAACTCGACAACACGCACGCTTATTCGACGCGCGAGTTCCTGCACCTGCTCGGGCGCGAACTGAGCGAGATCGCCACCGAGGACGGCATTCTGACGTCGGCCTTCAAATCGCGGGTGCCGATCTTCTGCCCGGCGATCACCGACAGCGCATTCGGCGTGGCGATCGGCATCAGCCGGATCGAAAAGAAGAACCAGTTTCAGTTCGATGTCATTCAGGACGTCGTCGATATGGCCCAGGTCGTCTCGAAGTCGCGATCGACCGGCATGGTCTGCTTCGGCGGAGGCACCACCAAGACCTTCATCCAGCAGAGCGAAACCGCCGCGGCCATGCTCCACAACACCAGCCGCGGACACAAGTACGCGATACAGATCGTCACGGAAGGCCCGGACTACGGCGGATACTCGGGCGCCGATTTCGATCAGGCCCAGGCCTTCGGACGGATCTCGAAGAACGCCAAATCGGTCACCGTCCGCTGCGACGCAACCATCGCCATGCCGATGCTCGTGACCGCGCTCTCGCAGACCGCCTCAAAGGCCATGCGAAGCCGTAAGCGCGTCCAGTTCGCCTTCGGCAAGGACCTGACCATCTCGATGCCGTGAGAAATAACGACTCAGCGTGTGAAGGAAGATTATTTAGACAGGATTTACAGGATTTGACAGGATTTACAGGATAAGTTTAAAGCATACAAAATCTCAGTTATCTGCAATGTTGCATTTTACGGAGTTTAAATATCCTGTAAATCCTGTCTAAATAATCTTCCTCTACACGCTGAATAGTTACAAATGGAGACTAAAAAAGGGGATCGGCCAAAACCGATCCCCTTTCCTTTTTGTCCTGC
>CALBSU010000754.1 GCA_937967285.1 uncultured Acidobacteriota bacterium | reverse complement strand
GCCTCCTGTCGCTGGCCGGCGAGGTCGAGCGACTGGGCGGCGCGGAGCCGGGCATAAGTGGCGAGGCCCTTCTCGGCGGTCGGCGATTTCGATGCCGCGATGAACTGATCGGCCGCCTGACGATGCTCGTTCTGCTCGGCGAGAGCTTCGGCGTATTTGAAATGGACGAGGTCGCGGACCGGCGCGGCGCTCTCGTCGGCGAGCAGTTGCTGAAATGCCTTGAATGCCTCTTCGTTGCGATTGAGCGTGATCAGGGTTGAGGCGAGTTCGAGTTTGATCAGATAGTTCCGGGGATACTTGCCGATCAGCGCCTCGAGAGTCGCCAGTGACTTCTCGTGCAACTTCTCGTTGGAATAGATCGCCAGCAGGATGACGCGGACGTCGTCGGCCGTCACAGATTCCTGTTCGACGACCTTCTCGAGGCGGGCGATGCCGCGCTGCTTGTTTCCGCGGACGCCGGCGATGGCGACCAGCGCGCGGTATCCGAACGGAAGATTGCCGACGATATAGTCGTACATTCCGACTGAGATGTAGGCATCATAGTAGTTCGGAGCGATCTTGAGCACCTTTTCGTGGGCATCAGTGCTGCGCGAACCGTTGCGCATGGCGCCGAAGAATTTGCGTGCAACCGTGGCATCGTAACCCGCCAGGACGCCGTAGACGGCGCCGAGGAAGTAGAGCGCATTCGGATCCTTGCTGTTGCGGCTGACCAGAGCCAGGGCCTTCGTCTTGGCCTGAGCCATGCGGTCGCGAAAAACCCTGTCGACCGCCGGATCGACGGCGTCGCCCTCCTTGTCCTCGCTGGTCTTGTCGGCTCCGGCATAGAAGCTGGAATCGGACTTGTAGAGGCTGGTCTGCAGACGGCGGCTCTTGTAGAGGTGCTCGAGCCAGACGAGCGTGGCGAGGTATAGATCGCCGGCCGGGTGATTGGGCTGGAGCCGCTTGATCTCCTCGAACTTCTCCTGAGCCAGTTTGTAGTCGATGTTGAAGAGAGCGGCCGTGCCCTCGATCCGAAGTTTCTGCACTTCGGGTATCAGAGCGCCGCCGGTCGCGCCAGAGCCGGCCCCGTTAGCTGATTCCGCCTGCGCGAGCGCGGTCACAGGGACTCCGAAGATCGACAGAGCCAGCACGAGCACGGCTTCGATCCGGAGATCCCTCAACCTGCCCCTCGTACGAACTGCAATTGTTTTGACCATATTTGCCACATTTCTGATATTCGCAGGCGTCAGATGGACGATACAGTAGTAGACAGCGACTACGATTGTATCCTGCGTCGGGACAAATTTCATTTTAGTACCTCTGGCCGACCGGCGCGATCACGCTGAGCGCCTGCGGCACGATATCGAAACTCATGGGCAACTGTCCGACGACCTCTCCGTCGAGCTGGACCAGCGCTCCGCTTCGCGACTCAGCGCGCGCCTCGCGGGCCCACTGATAGGTCACGCCTTCGCACGTCGTATGCCGCCCGGCCAGACTGTGAAAGGCGTAATTGAGATAGTCTATCCGGCTGTCGGTGTTGAACAGGCAGATATCCAGTTTGTCGTCATCGATCCTTGCCTCGGGGGTCAGCGTGAACCAGACGGCATATCTCGATGAGTTGCCGATGACGGCGAACGTGCTCTCGACCGCCTTCCCGTTGAACTCGATGGTGAAAGGCGTCTGCGGCAACCGGGCGAGAAACTCCAGCCCGGCCAGCAGATAGGCGCCGATGCCGGTCCATTTCTTGAGCCGCGGATCGACGCTGCTGACGATCGTCGCATCGAGCCCGATTCCCGCCATCAGCAGAAAATAACGATGGGTTCCCTCGTCAGGTTTCACCGCCCTGCCGACGCTGATCCGGCGGGACACCCCGCTCGCGATCAGATCAGCCAGCTTGCGCGGATCTTCCGGAATGCCCATCTCCTTCGCGAAGACGTTGGCGGTCCCGCACGGCCAGACAGCAAGGGCCGTTTCCGTGCCGACCAGGGCTTGCGCCGCCTCATTGATGGTCCCGTCCCCGCCGCAGACCAGTACCGTACCGGTTCCGACGGTCTGTTCGGCCAGTTCGCGGGCATGCCCCGGGCGCTCGGTCGAGATCGGTTCGACCTCCAGCCCCCTGCGCTTCAGCGCCGCGACGACCGTGTCGATTCTGCCCTTCGATCTGACCAGCCCCCCTGCCGCCGGATTGTAGATCAATGCTATTCGCTTCATACTATCAGTCATCTGTCCATACTGGACAATGCAAACAGGATGCCGTCGGGTCTGTAATCGTAAACGCTTATTTTACAAAAATTTATCAAACAGAACAACCTGATCGGAAGGTGATTTCAGACGACACATGTCGGGTTTTCACTGCAGGTGCGCACGCGCCCCGCGTGCGAAAACCACGCCCCGCGTGCGAAAACCTCGCCCCGCGTGCGAAAAACCTCGCCCCGCGTGCGAAAACCTCGCCCCGCGTGCGAAAAACCTCGCCCCGCGTGCGAAAACCTCGCCCCGCGTGCGAAAACCACGCCCCGCGTGCGAAAAACCTCGCCCCGCGTGCGCACCGCATGCGAAAACCGCGCCCCCCGTGCGAGGCTACCTGACAAGACTCCTCGGAACCTTGCCGGAGACGGCATCGATGACGTTTTCAGCGGCGAGCATGGCCATGGCGGTGCGTGTTTCGCGCGTGGCGCTGCCGATATGAGGCAGGAGGATGACGTTGGAGAGCCCGGGCAGGCGCGGATCGACTGCGGGTTCGTTCTCGAAGACATCGAGCCCGGCGCCGGCCAGCCGGCCGGACTCGAGAGCATCGGCAAGCGCCGATTCGTCGACCACTGGGCCGCGCGCGGTATTAATAAGATAGGCGCCGGGTTTGACCCGGGAGAAGACCTCCTGGTTGATGAGGTGCCTGGTGGTCGTGGCCAGCGGGACGTGGAGCGTGATGATGTCGGAATTCTCGATCAGTTGATGGAAGGTTACGCGCTTTGCCGCCGTTCCCTCTGTCCTGGAACTCTGGGAAAGAAAGCCGGTCTGTGCGGCTCTGGCGCCGGCCTGGCGTGCGAGCATGTGAGCGTTGTACTGCGGATCGTCGCGGTAGGCGATATCGTCGCGGCCGCAGTATACGACCGACA
>CALBSU010000753.1 GCA_937967285.1 uncultured Acidobacteriota bacterium | reverse complement strand
CGGCCCTCGAACCGGCGCGATGACGTCGTCGCAAAGACAGGCAGACGCACGAACCGCCCGGTTTTCTTCAGTCGCTTGAAAAGATCGACGTCCTCGAAGAGCGGGAATTCCCGATATCCGCCGATCCGTTCGAAGATCTCGCGCCGGACGAAGATCGCCGAATCCCCATAGCACATTCCGAAGAGCCTGAGCAGCGGATAGATTCGCGTCAGCAGCCGCGCCTCACGGCTCGATCCGTCGAAACGCAGGCTGAAATTTCCTCCGCCTGCTGTTTCATCTCTGAGAGCCTCTTCGATCGCGCCGAGAGCATCGAACGGCAGTCGGGTATCCGCATGCAGAAAGAGCAGTATCTCGCCGGTCGCCGGCCCGGCCCCTCTGTTCATCTGCTGCCCGCGTCCCCGGGGCGAATCAACCACTTTCCAGCCGATTCCTCTGGCGATTTGTACCGTCGAGTCTTCGCTTCCTCCGTCCGCCAGGATCACCTCGAAATCTCCGTGCAATTCCGCCAGACAGGCCGCGAGCTCCCTCAGAGTCGGTCCTTCGTTGAGTGTCGGAATGATGATCGAAAAGCGCACGATTATTCTTGAACGTAGCCGGCCGTACAGTTTGGATATTTCATTATGATTATATTGTTCGGGAGAGAGCATAGACAATTCCTGATAAGATTCCAGGTGACGGGCCGGAGATGGATATTAACCAATTTATGCTCCGGCGATTCGATGGAGATAGTCATGACAGTTTTATCCGGTGTTCTTTCAGTTTTTTCGCTCATTCTTCTCAGTGGGGGATGGGATTCATCCGTGATTCAGCGGCAGGATGTCTCGCTGCGAGACGTCAGCAGGATGAAGCAGCATAACGTCAAAGCGGATTTCGGTGAATACAGGGGGCGAAAGGCTCTCCGTGTCACGGATCAGACCGCGCGCCGGTCAGGTCTTGTCGACAGCATGGTTATCCTGCCGGAGCCGGTTTTTCAGGATGGCGTGATCGAGCTCGAGTTGTCGGGCGAGACCGGACCGAATGCCGGCCCCCAGGCTCGCGGATTTGTCGGCATCGCTTTTCATGTCGTCGATGACGGGAAGAGGTTCGAGTGCTTTTATCTTCGCCCGACAAACGGCAGAGCCGATGACCAGGTGAGGCGAAATCACTCGGCACAGTACATATCTCATCCTGATTATCCGTGGGAGCGACTGCGCAAGGAGTTCCCCGAAAAGTATGAGAGTTATGTCGATCTGGTTCCGGGAGAGTGGACAAAAGTCAGAGTAGAGGTCAACGGATCGAAGGCGCGGCTCTTCGTTCACGGTGCGTCGCAACCGACACTGATCGTCAATGACCTCAAGATGGGAGAGACGCGGGGCGCTATCGCGCTTTGGATCGGCCCCGGCACGGTTGCCCATTTCACCGATCTGCGAGTCTCGCGATAGCTTGCCGGCCGATTCGTTAACTCAGGTTCCGAAAGCGGCAGGGGAACCGATTCACCCGGCGCGCTTTGCTGAATAATGGAGTCATCTTGAAAACAGCGTTCGCATTTTTGATTATTGTTTTGAGCGGAGGATCGATCATAACAAAGGCCCAGTCGATCGATTACTCGGAATACGACCGCCTGACCAGAAAATACGTGGACGGCAGGGGACTGGTCGATTACAAGGGGCTCAAGGGAGAGATCGGCGCGCTCAAGAGCTTTGTCGATCAGCTCGCGGCGGTCAGTCCGGACAGCCACCCGCAGCAGTTCCGCGACGGCGGTGAACAGCTCCGCTACTGGATGACGGCCTACAATGCCTGGGTGCTCTACATCGCCGCTTCGGAATATCCGAGCAAGAGCGCGCTCTGGAACTTTATCGGTCTCTTCCGCAACCGGACGATCAAGCTCGGCGGAAAACAGCTCGGCCTCGAAGACCTCGAACACGGCATCATCCGCAAACGGTACAAGGAACCGCGCATTCATTTCTATATCAACTGCGCGGCCTTCAGTTGTCCCGCGCTCTGGCAGGGAGCGATCGGCCAGGGCAGGACCTGGGATGTGCTGGAACAGGCCGCCCGCCGCTTCATCAACGATCCCCGCCATGTCAAATTCGACCCGGCGAGGAAGAGGCTTCAGATCTCGAAGATCTTCGACTGGTTCGAGGACGACTTCCTGAACTACCTGCGCGATAAAAAAGGCATTCAGAAACCGCATATCTCGCAGTACATCCTGCTCTACCTTCAGGGCTCCGCGCGAGACGCCCTCGCGAATACTCCCGTCGATCAGTTGAGCGTCGGCTATTTCAGCTATGATAAAAGCCTGAATGAACAAAAAAAGTAGAAAGTAGAAAGTAGAAAGTAGAAAGAAAACAATTTCATAGGATCATGGAATTCCCACCAAGGCATTACGAAATCGCATTTTACTTTCTACTTTCTACTTTTTACTTTCTACTTTTTACTTTCTACTCACTCACCCACAGATTACACGCGAACTGTTCCCCGCCGTCTGTCCAGGATCTGAACTGACTGAAACCCGCTCCGGCGGCCATCTCAGAGATCTGGTCGAAATCGAATTTGTATGAGTTTTCGGTGTGAATGGTTTCGTCTTTTTTGAACGAGACGGTCAGATCGAGGTCGCGGATCGCGATTCGCTGGTCGGTCAGGCTGACGATGTGCATCTCTATCCGGCCGAGAGCCTCATTCCAGACGGCGCGGTGACGGAAGTTGCCGATCTCGAAATCCGCACCGAACTCATCGTTGATTCTGCGAAGCAGGTTGAGATTGAATGCGGCCGTCACGCCGAGCGGATCGTCATACGCGGCTTCGAGAATCCGGGCCTCTTTCTTGAGATCGGTGCCGAGCAGCAGCGCATCGCCCGGGTGGAGGACCCGGCGGATATCGCCGAGCAGGACTTTCGCCTCCATCGGATCGTAGTTGCCGATATTCGAGCCGAGGAAAAGGACCATGACGCGTTCATCGCGCCGCCTCTCGATCGAGTTCAGTCCGAGGGTATAGTCGGCGGCCAGGGCCGTGATCCTGAGTCCGGGGTAGCTGCCGAGCAGGGCCTCCGAGCTCTGCTCGAGGATCGTGTGTGAGATGTCGATCGGTTGGTAATGGAGCTCTCCCTGGCGTGCGATCAGGGCTTCGATGAGCAGGCGGGTCTTGACCGAACTGCCGCTGCCGAGTTCGACCACCGTCACTGGCGACGGCGCCTGAGATATGATCTCGGCGGCATGCCTGGTGAAGATCTCGGTTTCGGCCCGCGTCGGGTAATACTCCGGCAGCAGGCAGATGGCTTCGAAGAGCTGAGAGCCGAGCGCGTCATAGAAATATTTCGGAGGAATGTTTTTGGGCGTCGCGGTCAGACCGTAGCTGACGTCCTGAGCAAAGCAGTTATGGATTGCGACTGATTCTGGTTGATCGATTGTGAATCTGACCGGTACCGGTTTCGGCATCTTACCTCCCTGTGATTCCTGTACGGTTCTGACGAAGGGCTCGCCGGGATTATTCGACAATCTCGAGGACCGGTCAGGTCGGCTCGATCGCAAGCGATACTCTGCCGCCGCCACGGAGCAGGTTGAAGACGTCGAAAATCCTCTTGATCAGTCCGTATTTTTTATTGAGCAGCCGGTGGACAGCCGGGTCGTCGGCGGGGTCCAGAATCCGGGCTCTGGCTTCGATCCAGTCCCCGATCACGTTTCCCCTGACGTCGCACGGCGCGATCCTGACCCGCTGATTGTTGCGTATCCTCTTCACTTTGAATGAATCGGCCAGCGTGTAGGCGTAAAAGACGCCGTTCTCTTCCGCGAACCAGATCGGCGTCCGGACTCCCTGTCCGTTCCGTCGAAAGCTCTCGAGGTTGAGATACTTCTGATCGGTGAATTGCGATGATCGGCTGCCTGTCATATCTTTCTCCAGTCAAAGTTTGACGAACACTTATCTCACTCTACCGGTATCCGGACTGTACGAAAAATAACTGTGATTGAATAAATCGTAACATGGCGTAACCGGGTTAGTCAGTTGTCCTGAAAAATGAAGGGGGATCGATATGCGAAGAGCAGTCCTTTCGGCGCTGATTTGCGCCGGTCTGATGATGACGGGGCACTGGTTCACGGGCAGCGGGCAGGAGCCTCGACCCGGGACCGTCCTGATCTCAGGAGGAATGGTCATCGACGGCACGGGCTCGCCGGCGCGAAGGGCGGACGTCAGGGTCGAGGGGATGAAGATCATCGAGGTCGGACGTCTCAAGCCTCTGCCGGCCGAGCGGATCATCGATGCGCGCGGGCAGGTCGTCGCACCCGGATTCATCGATCTCCATAACCATTCCGAGCGCGGGTTGCTGACCGATCCCGAAGCGCGCAGCCAGACGCTTCAGGGCATCACGACGCTGGCCGTCGGCCCGGACGGTTCCTCGCCGTTCCCGGTCTCGGATTACTTCAGACAGATCGAGCAGAAGGGCTCGGCGGTCAATGTTCTCGCCTTTGTCGGACACGCGACAGTTCGCCGGCGGGTTATGGGAGATGATTTCAAGCGCCACGCGACCGCAGAAGAGATCTCCCGGATGTCCGAACTGGTCGATCAGGGCATGAAGGATGGAGCGATCGGTCTCTCATCGGGGCTCGAGTACGACATGGGAAATCCCGCCACGACCGAGGAGGTAATCGCTCTTGCGAAAGTCGCCGCGCGTCACAACGGAATCTATATGAGCCACGTCCGCGACGAGGCCGATCTGGCCATGGACGCTTTCCGGGAGGCGATCCGGATCGGGCGCGAGGCTGGTCTGCCGGTCCAGATATCGCACATCAAGCTCGGGACGGTCGGGGTCTGGGGGAAGGCGGACCAGGTCGTCAAACTCATCGAGGACGCGCGACGAAGCGGAGTCGATGTGACCGCGGACTGTTACCCCTACGATGCATGGGCTTCCACGATCACCGTGCTCGTCCCCTCGCGCAGGCATGACGATCCGGTCATGGTCCGCAAGGGACTCGATGACGTCGGCGGTGGAAAGAATGTGCTCGTCACAAGCTGCTCCGCCCATCCCGAGTTCAACGGCAAGACTCTCGACCGGATCGCCGCTGAGACCGGCGCCTCCGAAGTCGACGTCTACATCCGGATCGTCAGGGACGGCGGCGCGGGCGTCGTCTGCCGGTCGATGATCGAACCGGATATCAGGACCTTCTACCGCCAGCCATGGGTCATGGTCGCCAGCGACGGAGGCATCGGAATGCGCCACCCGCGCGGAACCGGCACCTATCCGCGCGTCATCGGTCGTTTCGTCCGTGAGCTGAAGTGGCTTTCGCTGGAAGAGGCGATTCGCAAGATGACCTCGCTTCCGGCCGCCCGCGCCGGTCTCGGTGACAGAGGCGTGATCAGGGCGGGAATGATGGCGGACATTGTCGTCTTCGACCGGCGGCGGGTCATCGACAGATCGACCATGACCAGACCTGAACTGGAACCGGTCGGCATGAATTATGTGATGGTCAACGGCGAATTGGTGATCGACGGGGGGAAGACGGCATCCGCTCGACCGGGAAAGGTGGTCGGACGCTGATCAATTCAGGGGGCAGGGGAGAGGGAGTTTCAATCGGTCGTATCTCCGTTTCAGTTGCTCTTGTCGCGGAATGCGAACAGGTAGAGACCTGCGCCGATAAAAGGCAGCAGCAGAATAATTGCCAGTAAAACCGCCTTGGTCGCCCAGTCCCTCGATGAGCGCATGACATCCGATATCGCGAAGATATCGAGAATCACCGCAGCCGTCCATAATATTGTATTCATATCAAGCCTGCCTCCACAGGTCTGAGCGCTGCATTTGCCAGCCGCTCATCCACGCATAATAACGTCACTACCTTCCATTAAGTTCCTGGCGAAATTCACGGCGCGCCAAGCCTTGAGCGGACGATGCCGTTGACCACCTTGCCGTCGACCGTCTGACCGGCCAGCTTCGCCATGACGCCTTTCATCACCGCTCCCATCTCCTTCATCGATGACGCGCCGGTTTCGCGGATCGTTTCATCCACGATGCGCGCGATCGTCGCTTCGTCGAGAGCCGCCGGGAGGTAGGCTTCGATGATCGCGATCTCCGCCGCTTCCTTCTCGGCCAGTTCGGTTCGCCCGGCCTGAGTGTACTGTTCGATGCTGTCCCGACGCTGCTTGACCAGCGACTGAAGGATTTTGATCGCCTCGTCGTCGGTGAGCGGCGACATCTTCTCGATCTCGCGGTTCTTGATCGCCGTCTTGACCATCCGCAAAGTCGACAGCCGGTCGGCCTCTTTGTTCTTCATCGCCGCCGTCAGGTCCTGATTGATTCTCTCAAGAAAGGTCATATCCATCTTCCTCCCGTCCGATTTGTATTCGCTGCTCCTCAATTTTATAGGGGCAACCCGCGCCGGGTGTCAAACCGGACAGTCCGGGAATCGGCCATGAAACGTAAACGACGCGCCGTATCGACTTCGAGACACGGCGCGTCGCTGTAATCCGGTGGTCTCCGGCCGGAGCCGGGATCATCAGTTCAGGAGCTGAACTTGTCGATGGCATTCCTGACGGCCGAATTCATCTCGTTCCAGGCCTTCTCGGCGCCGTCCTTGAGGCTCTCCCATGCGTCATCTCCCGCCTCGCCGATCTCGTGCAGCCGGGTGCGGCCCGCGGCGATGTAACCCTTGAGCGCTTCTGCCTCCTCTTCGTATTTGCTTCTTGCACCATCGGCCAGAGAGTCGACTCGCGTTGCGAGGTCCGCCAGTTGCGATTCGGCCGAGTCGATATCGGCCTCGAGCTTCCGTCTGAATTCATCCTTCGTCATTCTGCATATCCTCCCTTTCAGTTTCCCGGGAGCGGAGAATCCTCTCCGCTCCCGGCTCTCAGGACCCGAAATCGCTTCAAACCGCTTCTGTCCGCTGTGTTTCGGGTTCCTTGATTTTATTCTTTATGCCCGCTTGATCAGGCGCGAAATGAAGATCAGCACAATGGCGCCGATTGTCGCCGTGACAAGGCTTCCGATCAGCCCGCTCGCCCCGAGGCCGAGCAGCCCGAGCAAGAGTCCGCCGACAATCGCCCCGATAACTCCGAGAACCAGATCGCCGATCAGACCGTACCCTCCGCCCTTCATTATCTGCCCGGCCAGCCAGCCGGCGACGATGCCAATCAGGATAAACCAGACGAATTCCATAACTTTTCCTTTCGTGAAATGGGTTGAATGACCGCAAGGTTAACCGCTCTGATCTCTACGGCATATTTTATCGAGTGAAAATTCAGTCGCCGGCAGTCGCCCGGACACCGATTTCAAACGCCTTACGGAGATTCAAAAACCGTGTTTTATTTCTGGTCAGGGTTTGGCTGATTGCGGACTAAACCACACCTCCCCCCCGAGTTGTCATCAGGAAATATACTTACCCGGAGTTATCCGGCTGAGATACCGCTCTCCCGCCGGCCTCATTGCGCCACCATGGGAAATTTGCTAGATTCTTCTGCTTGCAGTATTAACAGGCTTCCGAACAGTCTGGCCGAGGCGAAAGTGGCGGAATTGGTAGACGCACCAGACTTAGGATCTGGCGCCTGCGGGCGTGGGGGTTCGAGTCCCCCCTTTCGCACTAAAGTAGAAAGTAAAAAGTAGAAAGTAGAAAGAAAATAAAGAGTAGGTGGCTTTCTACTTTTTACTTTCTACTTTCTACTGAATTCATTCAGAAAGGTATCTTAAACCTTGAAACTCGAAGTTGCCGTAGCTGAATTGTCGCAGTCCAGGAAGGGGCTGACGATCGAGGTCCCGGTCGAAGAGGTCAAAGCGGAGTTCGAAAAGACCTATGACGCATATTCGCGGTATGCGAAAGTGCCGGGATTCCGGCCCGGAAGAGTGCCGCGGGGCGTGGTCAAACAGCGGTTTGCCAAGGACGTCAAAGAGGAAGTGATCGGTCGACTGCTGCCGCATGCCCTCCAGCATGCGATCATCGACAACAAACTGGATGTCGTGGGAGAGCCCGAGATCGATGATATCGAGATCGACGACGGCGGGCCGCTCAGATTCAAGGCGACCGTCGACGTCATCCCCGAATTCAAGTTGCAGGAGTACAAGGGGCTCAGCCTGACCCGGAAAGTCGCCGGAGTGACCGACGAGCAGGTCGCCGAGGTGGTCGAGCGCCGCCGTCAGGGGGCCGTCGAGTTCGTCCCCGTCGAGGATCGACCCTCGCAGACCGGCGACATCGTTTCGTTCGACCTGAAGGGGAAATATGTCGATCAGCCCGATGAAGAAGAGATCAGTTCCGAGGATATCCGGGTCGAACTTGGCTCGGAGAACATCCAGCCTGAATTCGATACAGCGCTGACCGGCGTCAAGGCCGGAGACGTCAAAGAGTTCCGGGTGACCTATCCCGAGGATTACGATGGCGGCGATCTGGCCGGCAAAACCGTCGATTTTACCGCGACGGTCATCTCCGTCAGGCAGAAGGACTACCCTGAACTCGATGACGATTTCGCCAAAGAACACGGCGATGCGGAAACCCTGGCCGAGATGCGCGAGAAGATACGCGCCAACCTGACCGCGGCCGCCGAGAAAGACTCCGATTCCCGCCTCGACGGCGATCTGGTCGACCGTCTGATAGAACCCTACGATTTCGAGGTTCCGGCCTCGCTCATCGAAAGACAGGCCGCCGATCGGACGCGCGAACTGGCCTATATGATGCTCCGCAGCGGAATGCCGCGCGAATACCTCAACCAGATGGACTGGGACAAGCAGATGGAGGAGGCGCGCAAGGTGGCGGTCAAGGACGTCCGCGCCGCCCTGGTCGTCTCGCGGATCGGCGATGCCGAGAAGATCGAAGTCGCCGAGTCCGATGTCGACGCCGAAATTCAGCGGATGGCCGAGAGCAACGGCGAGGACCCGGCTCTGCTGAAAGACCGCTTGACAAAGAATGAAGCCCTTTCTAGTATCGAAAACAGGCTGCGATACAAAAAAGTGCTGGATTTCGTTCGCGGCTGCGCTGAAATCTCCACGGAGGAGCTGGTCGAGGATGCCGGATCAGGCAACGACCCGGACGCCGCCCCGGAAGTGCCGCCAGGCGAGTAGCCCCCGGAGCGAACCGCGGACTCTGAGGTCATCCGGTTCGCTCAGTCCGCAAATTGAAACCCCTGGTCAACAATCGGTCTAATCATTCTTTTTTCGTAAGCTGGTCGACAGACCGTTGAACAGTATTTATCATATATTTCTGATGCGCGGCCTGAATCAGCGGGCCCGTTATCGACAGGATCAAGCGTTATGATCAATCCAACTTCTCATCTTGTTCCGATGGTCGTCGAACAGACGGCGCGCGGCGAGCGCGCCTTCGATATCTATTCGCGGCTGCTCAAGGACAACATCATCTTCATCGGGACTCCGATCGACGACACGGTCGCCAACCTGGTCGTCGCCCAGATGCTCTTTCTCGAATCGGAAGACCCGGATCGCGAGATTTCCCTCTACATCAACTCCCCGGGCGGTTCGGTCACGGCCGGCATGGCGATCTACGACACCATGCAGTTCGTCCGCTGTCCGGTCACCACTTTCTGCATCGGGCAGTGCGCTTCGATGGGCGCCGTGCTGCTGGCGGCAGGCACCAAGGGGCGCCGGTTCGCCCTCCCGAATTCGCGAATTCTGATCCATCAGCCTTCGGCCGGCGGCATCGGCGGCCAGGCCACTGACATCAAGATCGCGGCCGAGGAGATTCTGAGACTGCGCGAGCGCCTCAACGAGATTCTGGCCAATCACACCGGCCAGTCGATCGAAACCATAGAGCGGGACGTCGAGCGCGACAGGATCATGAGCGCGTCGCAGGCTCGCGAATACGGCATCATCGATCAGGTGATCAAGCATCGCGAATAGAGCTGTCACGCCCCGATCGGGAAAATTATGAACGAACAAAACCCTTCGGTCGCCCCTCACTCGGCATTCGATGGATCCGGGGATCCGCAACCGCGGCGCGACGGACTGGTCTGTTCCTTCTGCGGACTGGGCGATGGAGAGGTGGCTCGTTTGTTCGAGGGAGTGACGGGCTACATCTGCGACGAGTGCGTGGACGTCTGCGTGCAGCTGCTCCACGATTACAGGGAGATGGGAGTCCGGCCGCCGAGGCCGCGCCGGCCGTGGTACAGAAAGCTGTTCGGCGACGACTCGCCCTCTTCCGCAAGCTGCAGTTTCAACATTCATGACCGGGACAATCCGCAGGGAGAACGCATCTTTCCCGGAAATCAGGCTCAGATCTGCGATAAGTGTGTCCGTGCCTGTGAGGTTCTCAAGTCCAGCCTGCTGCTGGGCGGTTGAGTCGGGGTGCTTGCGCCCCTGCAGCCACTTGTTTATGATGGCGGTGTGCCGCACAGGATATCGAAAGACAGGGCGAATTGAAGGTGATGGTGCAACAGACTGAATTGGAGGCCGGGATTTAATGAGACGAGGCGATGACACACTCCGCTGCAGTTTTTGCGGCAAGAGCCAGAACGAGGTCAAGAAGCTGATCGCTGGTCCCACGGTCTATATCTGCAACGAATGCATCGATATATGCATCGAGATCATCAGTGACGATGCCCAGCAGGAAGCCGCCGCCGCGCGTCCGCCGCTGCCCAAGCCGGCCGAGATCAAGGCCTTCCTCGATGAATATGTGATCGGTCAGGACGATACCAAGAAGAAACTGGCCGTCGCGGTCTACCAGCACTACAAGCGGATCGAGATGATGAAGCGGCGGAGCGATGTCGAGATCCAGAAATCGAACATCCTGCTCATCGGTCCGACCGGCACCGGCAAGACTCTTCTCGCCCAGACGCTGGCGCGGATGCTCAAGGTCCCGTTCACGATCGTCGATGCGACGGCGCTGACCGAGGCCGGCTACGTCGGCGAGGATGTCGAGAACATCATCCTCAAGCTGCTTCAGGCCGCCAACGGGGACGTCGAGCGGGCGCAGCACGGCATCATCTATATCGACGAGATCGACAAGATCTGTCGCAAGGACGAGAATCCTTCGATCACCCGGGACGTCTCCGGAGAGGGCGTCCAGCAGGCGCTGCTCAAGATCCTCGAGGGGACTGTCGCCAACGTGCCGCCGCAGGGCGGGCGCAAGCATCCGCACCAGGAGTTCTTCCTCGTCGACACGACCAATATTCTTTTCATCTGCGGCGGCGCATTCGTCGGCCTCGACAAGGTCATCCAGAAGCGCATCGGTCACAAGGCGATGGGCTTTGCGGCCAACATTCATCCGATGAACCAGTCGCGGGCGGCGACGATGCTCGACGAGGTTCAGCCCGAGGATCTGATCAAATACGGGCTGATCCCTGAGTTCGTCGGACGACTGCCGGTTATCGGGACGCTGCACGAACTCGACGAGGCGGCGATGATCGAGATCCTCACCCAGCCCAAGAATGCTCTGGCCAAGCAGTACCAGAAGCAGTTCGAGTGGGACGGGGTCAAGCTCCGCTTCACTGATGACGCGCTGCGGATGGTGGCCCGTCAGGCATGCGAGCGCAAGGTCGGCGCCCGCGGCCTGCGAATGATTCTCGAGGAGTTGATGCTCGAAGCGATGTATTCGCTGCCGGGCCAGAAGAAGATCAAGGAATTCGTCGTCACGGCAGAGATGGTCGCAAACCGGCGCGTCATCTTTCCGCTCGAAAAGGCCGGGTGACGATCGTCGCCCGGCACGCTCAAATCGACGAACAGGTTCGCTGATTTCGACCCGCCGATAAAACGGCTTCCGGACGGCGCCGTTTCCCCCGGGATGTTCCCGTCAAGAACAACCTTATAATTCTCCCGGCGAACTCGGCGCAACCGGATAAATTACCGGTCATCCATTGAGGTTCTCAAACCATGCAGGACACCCAGGAATTTCACGACAGAACGCCAGGCGATATTGTGCGCTATCCGATGGTGCCCATCCGAGATGTGGTGGTCTTTCCACACACCAAGGCGGCGTTTGTAATCGGGCGACCTTCCTCGGTGAGGGCGCTCGAAGAGGCGCTGGCCACCGATCGCATGATCTTTCTCGCCACGCAGTACGATGCGACGATCGAGGACCCGGCTCCCGACCAGATCTATCAGACCGGCACGCTCGCCTACATCGCCAACTCGCTGCGCAAGCCTGAGGATGCGACGATCAAGGTGCTGGTCGAGGGGCGCGAGCGCGCCCGGACCGTCAGCGTCGAGGAGGTCGACGGCTACTATGTGGCGACGCTCAGGCGGGCGCCCGTCGTGGTCGACAACGGAAAGAGGCTCGGTTCGCTGGTTTCGAAGGTCGTCTCGCTGGTCGAGCAGTATCTGAAACTCTCGCAGGATGCCCAGAGCGATCAGATCCAGGCGGCGCTGAGGGCCGGAGATCCGGCGCAGCTGGTCGATCAGCTGGCCGACAAGATGAGGCTCGAGATCGCCGACAAGCAGGGCCTGCTCGAACTCTACTCGACATCTGAAAGGCTGGCCCGGATGGTCGAGGTGCTCGAGATCGAGATCGACAAGCTCAATGTCGACCGCACGATCTCGACGCGCGTCAAGCGGCAGATGGAGAAGCAGCAGCGCGAGTACTACCTCAACGAGAAGATCAAGGCCATCCACAAGGAGCTCGGCCGCAAGGACGAGAAGGCGGAGATCGACGAGCTGCGGCAGAAGATCGAAGACGCCGGGATGTCGAAGGACGCTTACGAGAAGGCGCTCAACGAACTGCGGCGGCTCGAGCAGATGCCGCCGATGTCGGCCGAATCGACGGTCTCGCGCAACTACCTCGACTGGCTGCTGGCCGTACCGTGGAAGAACCGGAGCGAGGAGATTCGCGACATCAATCACGCCCACGAAGTGCTCGAGGCGGATCATCACGGGCTCGAAAAGATCAAGGAGCGGATCCTCGAATATCTCGCCGTCAGGCAACTGATCGACAATCCGCGCGGATCGATCCTCTGTTTCGTCGGGCCTCCGGGCGTCGGCAAGACCTCGCTCGGCCGGTCGATCGCGCGGGCGACGGGGCGCCAGTTCGTCAGGCTCTCGCTCGGCGGCGTGCGCGATGAAGCGGAGATCCGCGGCCATCGGCGCACCTACATCGGAGCTCTGCCGGGTCAGATCATCCAGATGATGAAGAAGGCCGGAACCGTCAATCCGCTCATCCTGCTCGATGAGGTCGACAAGCTTGGCGCCGATTTCCGCGGCGATCCGTCGGCGGCCCTGCTCGAGGTGCTCGATCCGGAACAGAATCACACTTTCCAGGACCACTACCTGGATGTCGAATACGATCTCTCGCAGGTCATGTTCATCGCCACGGCCAACGTGCTCCACACGATACCTCCGGCGCTGCAGGACCGGCTCGAGATAATCCGGCTGGCCGGCTACACCGAGCGCGAGAAGGTGGAGATCGCGAAAAGGCATCTCATCCGCAAGCAGGCGGAGAGCAGCGGGCTCAAGGACGCCCAGGTCGAATTCACGGATGATGGCATCCGCGCCATCATCGAGGGCTATACCCGCGAAGCCGGCGTCCGCAATCTCGAGAGGGAGATCGGTTCGATCTGCCGCAAGGTGGCGCGGCGGCTCGTCCAGCAGTCGACCGAGAGCGGCCGGAGCACCGAAGAGCTAGACTTCAGGTTTTCCGTCGACGGCGCGGCGGTCGGTTCGATGCTCGGCCCCGCCCGGTTCCGCAACCAGCGAGTGACCGAATCGAGCGAGATCGGACTGGTCAACGGCCTCGCCGTGACCGAAATCGGCGGAGACGTGCTGCAGGTCGAGGCGACTCTCGTCGAAGGCGTCGGCAAGCTGACTCTGACCGGCAAACTCGGCGACGTCATGCAGGAATCGGCCCAGGCGGCGATCACCTACATCCGCTCGAAGGGCGCCGAACTCGGCATCCCGGCCGATCTGCACAAACACTTCGATCTTCACGTCCACGTGCCCGAGGGAGCGATCCCGAAGGACGGCCCGTCGGCCGGAATCACCATGGCAACGGCCATGACGTCGGCCCTCACGCGCATCCCCGTCAACAGGGAGGTCGCGATGACCGGCGAGATCACGCTCCGCGGAAAGGTGCTCCCGATCGGAGGCGTCAAGGAGAAACTGCTGGCCGCCCATCGCGCCGGTTCGACTTCGGTCATCCTTCCGAAGGAGAACGAGAAGGACCTTCAGGATGTCCCGGCCGACGTCATCGAGGAGCTCAATATCACCCTCGTCGAGTCGATGGATCAGGTCCTCCAGGTGGCGCTCGAGAAAGCTCCCACGCCGCGTCCCGATGCCAACGCCGATGTTTCGGCAATGGTCTGGCAGCCTCCTGCCGGCGCGGGCACGGAAGGATCGGTGACCGGCTGAGTCCGGTCAGAGATGCGCATCACCAGTGCAAAATTTTCGTTCGCCGCAACCGTCCCTGAGTCCTTTCCAAAGGACCGGCGGCCCGAGATCGCTTTCATCGGACGGTCGAACGTAGGTAAATCCAGTTTGATCAACAGTCTCCTCGGAGTGAAGGGGCTCGCCCGAACGAGCTCTACTCCGGGTCGCACGCAGTCGATCAACTTCTTTCTGATCAATGATTCCTTCTTCTTCGTCGACCTCCCGGGATACGGATACGCCAAGATCTCAAAGGAGAAACGACACGAATGGGGGAAATTAATCGAAAGATACCTTGCAGAACGTGATCAGCTTGTGCTATGTATTCTGATCGTCGATGCTCGGCATGAGCCTTCCCCGTTAGATCTTCAGATGAAATCCTGGCTTCAGCATTACGGGCTTCCCTATCTGGTGGTCTCAACGAAAGTCGATAAGCTGTCGAAGAACGAACGGCATAAATCATGGCTTAAAATCAAGAAGGTTCTCGGGACCGATGCGGTCCTGCCGTATTCCTCGATGAATGGTGAAGGCGCTGGAAGTATCTGGGAGGAGATACGAAAGAGCATTGCCAGAATGCAGTGATCCCGCACTTTTAGCTGTCTTTTTCGATCGAAAGAGCACAATCAATCGAATAGTTTGAAATCGACCCCCTTTTCAATTCCGAGGATGATTCGTTTGGCAACCCGTAGTTCCACGACCACCGATTGAAGAATCGTCAATCAGGCACTTCTCCGGATCTGCTCAATCGCGAATCTCACCGAACCGGGCACCATTCTCGTGCTTTGATTTTCCAGATCTCAAATTTCACAGGCAACAGTTATGGCAGACAAGATTATGAGTAAACCCAAGAACAACAACGACGACGATTTGAGCGAATACGAAGAGAACATGGACAGTTTTCTCGATATCGCTGATCTGAAGGAGATGAACATCTCCAAGCTGACGCAGATCGCCAAGGATCTGGATGTCCCCGGAGCGACGGGCATGCGAAAGCAGGAGCTGATCTTCAAGATCCTGCAGGCGCAGACTGAGAAGTCCGGACTGATCTTCTCCGAGGGCGTGCTCGAGACGCTGCCGGACGGGTTCGGCTTCCTACGCGCCCCGGAATACAACTATCTGCCCGGTCCCGACGACATCTACGTCAGCCCGTCGCAGATCCGCAAGTTCGATCTGCGGACCGGCGACACGATCTCGGGTCAGATCCGTCCGCCGAAGGAAGGCGAGCGCTATTTCGCGCTGATCAAAGTCGAGGCAATCAACTTCGAGCCGCCCGACATCGCCCGCGACAAGGTCTTCTTCGACAACCTGACGCCGCTCTATCCGAACGAGCAGTTGCGCCAGGAGACCTCGAACGAGAACACGTCGGGTCGTGTGATCGACCTCTTCACGCCGATCGGCAAGGGGCAGCGCGGACTGATCGTCGCGCCGCCGCGAACCGGTAAGACGATGCTTCTGCAGTCGATCGCCAACTCGATCACCGAGAACCATCCGGAAGTGACACTCATCGTCCTGCTGATTGACGAGCGTCCCGAGGAGGTTACGGACATGCAGCGCTCGGTCAACGGCGAGGTCATCTCCTCGACCTTCGACGAGCCCGCCTCGCGCCACGTCCAGGTGGCCGACATGGTGATCGAAAAGGCGAAACGCCTGGTCGAGCACCGGCGCGACGTGGTCATCCTGCTCGATTCGATCACGCGTCTCGCGCGCGCCCACAACGCGGTCGTTCCGCCCTCGGGCAAGATCCTCTCCGGAGGCGTCGACTCGAACGCTCTCCAGAGACCGAAACGCTTCTTCGGCGCCGCGCGTAACATCGAGGAGGGCGGAAGCCTGACGATCATCGCAACGGCGCTGGTCGAAACCGGCAGCCGAATGGACGACGTCATCTTCGAAGAGTTCAAGGGCACCGGCAACATGGAGATCCATCTCGACCGGAAACTCTCCGACAAACGCGTCTTCCCGGCCATCGATCTGCAGAAGTCCGGAACCCGCAAGGAGGAGCTGCTCATTCCGAAGAAGGACCTCGACCGTATCTGGGTCCTCCGCCGGGTTCTCAACCCGCTCTCAAGCGTCGAACAGATGGAACTCGTCCTCGAACGGCTCGACAAGACCAAGAGCAATTCGGAGTTCCTCTCGTCGATGAATCAATAATCAGTAGAAAGTAAAAAGTAGAAAGTAGAAAGTA
>CALBSU010000752.1 GCA_937967285.1 uncultured Acidobacteriota bacterium | reverse complement strand
GCAGACGATAACGACCGGGCACGGGCGCCTTGAACTGGTTGAAACGGATCTCGAGCGGTTCGTAGGAGCTCGCGACAACGCCCATGCTCTCGAGCTCGCGCTTGACAGGATCCGCCGCTCCGACCGTCATCGGCGCCTCTTTGTTGAGCACCGCCACGTCGGCCGTGTTGCCGATCAACGGAAAGGTGGCTCGTTCCGACGCAGTGTTGAACTGCGAGAATTCGACGTGACTGGTGAAGGCTCTCTGCTCGCGGGCGTAATAACGTCTGGTAGTTGTTTCGGGTCGAGACGCGCTCCGGGCCATGACCTCGCGCAGAGCGTGCTCGGCGGCCGTCAGATAACGGCTGATCTGGACGTGTGAGACTCCGAGCGCCGTGCCGACCTTGTTGAAGCGATAGGCCTCTCCGTCCTCGGGCAGCATCTCTTTGATCTGCAGCCATGGCGCATCCAGCAGATCGCGGAGCGTGTTCTCGTACTCATAACGGTTCATCCGGCGCCAGACGGCTCGCCCCTCGCGACGCACACGCGCCTCATCAGCAGCGATCAGGGGTTCCGCGATGGCGCCGAGAAATGCCGTGCGATCCGCTTCCGAAGGCTGCGGAAAAGCCTTCGGCGGCATCTCGTGATCGCGTACCCGATCGTGAACCCGGACCCAGAACGCGAAGTTCTCAGGGTCGGCGAAATTCATCTGCCTCGCCGTCAGGTCGAGGTTCCCCTTCTTCGCAGTCGCGTTGTGGCAGGCGAAGCAGTTGGCTTCGAGAAATGCTTCGGGAGATGCCGGCGTGATCTTCTCAGCCGCTCCGGCCTCAACCGATCCCGGGCGAGGAAGGATCATCCAGCCGGCCGCGACAGCCAGCGCGAGAAACGCCGGCAATATGTATCGTTGCGCCATATTCGCTCCTGTGTTGCACAGAATCACCGCGGTTGTCGGATCATTTTATCGCAACTGCGCCTCTGCGTTTAAAAATTTCAGATTACTGCCGGGCGCCGGGTCCGCGGGGCTTGTTCACTTTCGGGAAAGATGCGGACAGCGACTCCTTGACCTTATCATGCTTCCGGTCTCCGGCAAGATTGGTCCATTCGTAAGGATCGGCGGAGTGATCATAAAGTTCTTCGCCGCCATTCTCATAACGAATATAGCGCCATCTTTCGCTGCGAACGGCGTGATTTTTGTAGCCATGCGTGGTCAGAGCGGGCCGCTCCCATTTTGCGTCGGGCTTCTCAAGCAATGATCTGATGCTGGTTCCCTCAACGTGTTTGGGAATCTCCAGTCCGCATAATTCGGACAATGTCGGGTAGATGCTCATGAAATCCACGGTTCGCCGGCAGACGCTGCCTGCCATGGTCACTCCCGGCGCCACCCAGATCAGCGGAGCTCGCGTCGGTTCTTCCCAGAGCGCGAATTTACGCCAATGATGCTTTTCGCCGAGACTCCATCCGTGATCGCCCCAGAAGACGATGATCGTGTTGTCCCTGTACGCAGATCTTTCCAGCGCGTCAAGCACTCGCCCGATCTGTCCGTCGACATACGTGATCGTGGCCAGATATGCCTGCACGGCCTCCTTCCAGCGCCCCGATTTGAGCATCAACTCATGATCTGAAGGAACCGCGGGAGAATTCGAGGCCGGCCCGCGAGCCATCCTCACACCCTCGGTCGGAATGTCCTTCAGATCGTCCTCGCGATAGGGCGGCAATTCGATCTTGTCGAGCGGGTACAGGTCGAAATACTTTTTCGGCACGTTCCACGGCATGTGAGGCTTATGAAACCCGATCGTCAGAAAAAACGGCTTGTCGTGTTTCCGCTGCAATTGCGCCACGCCGTACGAAGCGATGCTGTAATCCGAGATGCCGTCGTCGCCGCAATCCATCGGCGAAAACCTGATGCCTCCGACGCCTTCGTCAGCATTGAGTCGCCGGCAGGGCGCGGCCCGCTCCCGGTCGTATTCATCCCATTCCGACTTGCGATCGTATCCGCCGTGATAGATCTTGCCCGCACCGTATGCGCCATAACCGTTGCGCTTCATATGCGTCACCAGCGTCAGGTCCTCCGCGATCGCCGGACGCCAGTCGATTCCGTTCCCATAGACTCCGGTCGTCGAAGGCCGCAGCCCGGACATCAGCGCCGCCCGCGAGGGATTGCAGATCGGCGCGGCGCAGTAGGCGTTGGTGAAGGTCACGCCCATTTTCGCCAGCCGGTCGATGTTCGGCGTTATGACCTGCCGATTCCGTCCCAGATGCCTGACCCAGTGGTTGAGGTCGTCAACGGCGATGAACAGCACATTGGGTTTGGTCGACGCCTGCATCTCGTCTTCGGGTCGCTGCATCGCCACTGACATTCCGAAACCAGCGATTGTCAGAAGCACGGCAATCCGCGATAAAAGTCGCTTTTTCATCCGGGGTTTTCTCCACTTTTTTGAGTGCGTTGCTCAAGGGATGCGTGAAATGACGAATAGCCTGCACCCGCTGTCTGTCGAGGCTTACGGCGCAACTACAAGCGCCACTTCCCTGCCGGTCACCGACAACAAAGGATGTTTGACCAGGACTCGGAACTCATAGCGCTGCCCGGCGCTGAGCCCGCTGACATCAACCTTGAACTCTCCCGCTGAATTGCGGGTGACCAGATTCGTTGTCTGCCAGGGGCGAGAGGTGAATTCCGTCGCCTCGGGTTTGATGCGATATTGCGCGCCGACTTCGACCATGGGCGCTCTGCCCAGATCATGGATCCGTCCGCTGACAGTGACGGTCTTGTTCCCGGCATTCCACTTCGCGGCCAGTGTCTCGACTCGCGGCGGAGTGACTCCCGCTCTGGCATGAGTGATTTTGACGACGACCGGATTCGGCCATTGGTTGTTGGTGTAAAGGCGTTGAGCCTTCCACGCGGTGATTTTCAGGCCTTCTTCAGTTTGCTCCCATTTCGCCTGCGGTTTGATCTGCGGACGATATTCGACGATCTCGCCTGTCTGCCCCAGCACGCTGACCTCTGTTTTATCCGTCATCGCCACTGATTTCAGTGTGAAGGTTTTCGGCTCGGCGTATTTCCACGGATCAGTGACGATGGCGTAGACCGTATCTCCGTTGCGCGTGAACCAGACGCCGTCTTCGTTGGTCACGACCCACGGACGCACGTTGTAGACGGCTTCGCGGTTGACGAACATCCACAACGCCACTTCGCGCAACCGGTCTTCCTGCTCGATCGGCAATTCGCCGTTCGGTTTCGGGCCGACATTGAGCAGCAGATTGCCGCCCTTGGCGCGAGTCTCGATCAGCGTGCGAATCAGTGACTGGCCGGACTTGTAGGTCTCGTTCGTCGGCTTGTACGGCCACTCCGTGCCCATCGTCAGGTTGGCTTCCCACGCGCCCTCGAGCGGCAGACCGGGAATGAACTGCTCAGGCGTTTCGATCGCTCCGCGCGTCACGACGATGTTCGGATCGATCTCCCAGCACAGTTCGCGCAGTCCTTCCGCCGGACCGTCGATGAAGAAGAGATCGATCTTGCCGTACTTCGTCAGCAATTCGCGGATCTGAGCCTTGTCGTATTCCATCAGCGCGGGAATTTCCTGCGGAGTCACGCCCGGATGCGGCGCGCGGCTGATAGGCTTGTTGTTTTTGTAGAGCCACAGAAAATCATCAGGCGAAAAATAGAAGCCGATGGCGATGCCCTGCCGGCGAAAGGCCGCGACCAGTTCCATCTGGATGTCCCTGCCGTACGGCGTATTCATCACATTGAAACCTGTCGTTTTCGTATCCCACATGCAGAAGCCCGCGTGATGCTTCGACGTGAAGACGACGTACTGCATCCCTGCCAGCTTCGCCAGCTCGGCCCATTCGTCCGGATTGTATCTGCGCGGATTGAAGAGCTTCGGCAATTCGTTGACGTAACGCTCGAGGTAATCTTTCGACGCGCCGGGCATCGAATGGCTGATGACTCCGCCGAGCGTGCCGTCAACGTTCCAGTGAATGAACATCCCGAAACCGAGATCGCGGAACCATTCCAACCGTTCGGGTTTGTTCTGCGCCTGAGAGGAAGTAGTGATAAACAACGACGCAATCAGGAACGTGGCTGACAACCGCAATCCGTGCTTGATCATTTCACACCTCCTCTTCAGGCTGAATAGTCACCATCAGGTTTGGATTCGACAGGTTAAACAGTCGGTTCCCAACCCTTGGCGTACTCCCGTGACCAGAGCTTGTTAGCTTCGGCGTCATTCAGGATATGGCCCGTGGCCGGATCGATCTTCAGACAATGACCGGTGCGATGAGCGATGTTCCCAAGTTGACCGAGCAACGTGCTGTAATGGCCTTCATCGATGGGCGCGTTGAGCCGGCCCTTGCCCCGGATCG
>CALBSU010000751.1 GCA_937967285.1 uncultured Acidobacteriota bacterium | reverse complement strand
GTCGCCGATGAAGCCGATCGGCGCAGTGTAGTTGTTGACCATCTCAAGCACCTCACCGCTGTCGCCGACCATCAGGACGGGTTTGACCTCGGGATATTTGAGGATAAAGCGCTTGAGGATCTCAGGGGCGAGCCATGATCCCGGCGTCGAGGATGCGGCCAGAACAACTTCGCCGCGCACCTTGCCGAGGCTGTCGTCGACGGCCTTGGGCAGATCGCGATAGAGCGCGAAGATGCGGTTCGACATTTTGACCACGACCTCGCCGGCAGGCGTCAGGCCAACGCCGCGCGGTGTCCGTTCAAGCAACTGCTCGCCGCACCGCCGCTCCATCGTTCTGATGTGCGCGGAAACAGCCGGCTGACTGATGCTCAGATACTGGGCGGCGCGTGTGACGCTGCCCATTTCGGCCACCAGGCGGAAGACGTACATGGGATACAGATTGTAATCTTCAGTCATAAACACCGCCTTATGCAGATGTTAAAATAATTGGTATTTGAATTATATGCCTGTTCTCCATATCTTTCCAGAATATGGAGAAAATATTTGAATCAGCGGGCAGTGAAAGCGGCCATTTCATCATCAGTCTGGCTCTGATCTGGGCGCTTGAACAGGCGTTGCCGGCGGAAAGCGGCCGGCGAGGGATAGTCCGGCACGCGGCGATAAATCTCTCTCTCAGCCTGCTCAATCTGCTGATCGTCACAACGGCGGCTAGCCTGCTTATCGCGCGCGTTGCCGAGTGGTCGTCCGGATCGGGCTTGCTCTATCAGCTCCCCTTCAGCGGGCCGCCCAGGATGGCGCTGGCCTTTTTGCTCTTCGACGGATGGATGTATGTCTGGCACCGGCTCAACCATCGGGTGCCGTTCCTGTGGCGTTTTCACAGCGTTCATCACAGCGATCCTGCGATGGATGTGACGACTGCATCACGGTTTCATCCCGGCGAGATTCTGTTCTCCACCATCGGGAGACTGATTGTGATCCCTCTGCTCGGGATGACGATTGCCGAGCTGCTGATCTATGAGGCGCTGCTCATCCCCGTCATTCAGTTTCACCACAGCAATATCCGCATACCATCGTGGCTGGATCGCGGGCTGAGGATGCTGATCGCTTCGCCGGGGATGCATCGAATCCATCATTCGCCGGTCAGGTTGGAAACCGACAGCAACTACTCCAGCATCTTCTCGTTCTGGGACAGGCTGGGAGGGACATTCAGGATTCGCTCCGGGGCCTTCGGATTCGGTCTGGAAGGGACCGAAAACAGGCAGGGACTGGTCGACCTGCTCAAGGATCCGCTCACAGGCTCAGACGCTCGCTGACGCTCACGTTCCGCTTTATACTTTATACTTTGTACTTTATACTCTCTCCTCAAAATATCAGTTTTGCCAAGGAGATCCGCTCGTGACGAAGAAGCAGGCGAGGAAGAAGCCGGGGTATACGCCGAAGGGCGCCGGAGCCAAATCGAAGGGGAGCAG
>CALBSU010000750.1 GCA_937967285.1 uncultured Acidobacteriota bacterium | reverse complement strand
GGCGATGTGGTCTGGATGATCGGCCGGCGCAGGATCTTCTCGATCGAGGGCGCCAACGAACAGATCCGCCGTTATCGCCCCGGCGAAAAGGTCAATGTCGAGGTGCTGCACCTCGGCGATCCGGTGCCGATCGAATTGACGGTTACCGAAGAGATGCTCGCATCTGAAAATCCGCTCGGCGTGAGGGGCGAGGGCCGGAGCCGGCGATTCAGGATCGCCGGGTTCTCGCGTCAGTTTCTGACCTATGCCGAGCAGATGCAGATTCTCGCGCTGCTGAGCTGGGGCGGCGTGCTGACCTTCCTTCGATATCGGAAGAGAGGTCTGCCGGGCACACTGATCTATTCCCTGACCGCGATCTTTATTCTGTTTTCGCTGGCGCTGATACTGACCGCATCGAGAGCGGTCATCGCATCGTTTGCCGGAGCGCTCCTGCTGACGTCGATCGGGCTGGGAATCAGCGGCGGCAGGACGGCGATCCTGATCGGCATTCTGGCCGCGGCAGGCATCATCGGCATCGGAGCATACACTATCATCAATTCCCGCGAGGGAGCCGTCATCAATTTCCGCGACGACAGCTCAGCGCGCCGGATAGCATACATGAAGGCCGGCCTGCGTGTGATTCCCAGGCGGCCCCTGCTCGGCGCCGGGATGGATTCTCACAAACTTCACTGGAAGGAATGGGGATTCCCGGGTGAGTACATCACTCACACCCATTCGACGCCGATCCAGATCGCGATGGACCGCGGCCTGCTGACTCTCGCCGTCTACTGCTGGCTGATAGTGGCAATGATGGCCTCGTCCTGGTTCTGCTGGAATCGCGCCCGCAGGATCGGAGATACTTACGGAGAGGCGCTTGGGCTCGGTACGCTTTCCGCCCTGATCGGATTTTCAATCAGCTCCCTGGCGAATTACAATTTCGGTGACGCAGAGGTTCTGATGATGTTGTTCTCTCTCGTCGGACTGGCTGCGGTTGCTTTGCGGAATTATGATCTACAACGAATGAAAGAGACGCCGGATAATCTTCAATGAGCCTGAAACGGATCGGATTTTTTACAGTCTTTCTGCTTGCGCTGACCGCGCGGACGACCGCTCAGGATACGCAGGAGACGATCAGACTCAGCACCGGACTGGTGGTGGTCGATACACAGGTTGTGAAACCCAAAACGGGAGAGGTCGTCAACGGGCTGACCGCGGCCGATTTTGAACTCTATGAGGACGGCGTCAGGCAGGAGATCACGCATTTCAGTCAGGACAAGCTGGCGCTCTCGGTGATCCTGCTGATCGATCTCAGCGGCAGCGTCAGCCCGGTTCTCCATTACGTCAGCGACGGAGCGCTGTCGGCACTCCAGCGTCTGAAGGAGGAGGACGAGGTCGCGCTGATGACCTTCTCCTCATCGACTCAGCTGCTTCAGGATTTCACGAGGAACCGCGAGGATGTGGTTTCCAAGATAGCCGGCATCGAAAAACAGCCGGTCATCGGACAGGGGACGCTTCTCTTCAAGGCGCTTCATGACGCAGCGCAGCATATGAACCGGGCGGGAAATCCGACCAGCCGCCGGGTGATCGTCGCCATCACCGACAATGTCTCGTGGGACTACTACCAGTACGGAATCACGGAACAGGATGTCACGGACAGCATCGTCAAATCGGGCAGCATGGTCTGCGGTCTGATCGTCGAAGGTTCTCTGACGAGGGCCGAAAAGATGTTTCGACGGGATCGTGACGGACGCGATCTCTTCAGACGGAGGATGACGATCGACCAGTTCGCCAATCAGACCGGCGGTGAGCTGATGAAAGCGCCGTCGACCGAGATCAGCTCCCGCCTGGCGCAGTTGATCGACCATCTGCGAACCAGCTACAGCATCGGATTCAGCCCGGGACGCGAAGGGCGGGACGGCCGCTACCGCAGAATCACCGTGTCACTCACTCAACAGGCCCGCAAACGACTCGGAAACGTCGAGATACGCTTCAAACAGGGCTATTACGCTCGATAATCTGGAGTAATAAAATGGAGTGCGGCGCCCGCGGGCGCCGCTTTAGTAGTCCCCGATATTCGTTGTTCGGTATACAAAAGCGGCGCCCGCGGGCGCCGCACTCCAGATTACGGTCGACCGCTTTCGAGGAAGGCCTTGAGCTTCCTCGAGCGGGACGGATGGCGGAGCTTGCGCAGCGCCTTCGCCTCGATCTGGCGGATACGCTCGCGGGTGACGGCGAAGTGCTGGCCGACCTCCTCGAGAGTATGCTCGCTGCCGTTGGGCCCGAGCCCGAAGCGCATCTTGATGACCTTCTCTTCGCGCGGAGTGAGCGTCTTGAGGACCTCCTCGGTGATCTCGCGAAGGTTTATATTGATGACGGCTTCGGCCGGATTCTGGATCGTCTTGTCCTCGATGAAATCGCCGAGATGCGAATCCTCTTCCTCGCCGATCGGCGTCTCGAGTGAGATCGGCTCCTGAGCGATCTTGAGGACCTTGCGGACCTTGGATGCAGGAATGTCCATCTTCTTGGCGATCTCCTCGCTGGTCGGCTCGCGGCCGAGCTCCTGGACCAGGGCTCGCGAGGTTCGGATCAGCTTGTTGATCGTCTCGATCATATGGACGGGGATGCGGATGGTCCTCGCCTGATCGGCGATCGCGCGTGTGATCGCCTGGCGGATCCACCACGTGGCATAGGTCGAGAACTTGTAGCCGCGGCGATACTCGAACT
>CALBSU010000749.1 GCA_937967285.1 uncultured Acidobacteriota bacterium | reverse complement strand
CACGAGGAGCAGGACGAAGTCACCGGCCTCGTCCGTCCGATCGTCATCGACTCGCCCGACGAGAAGCGTCAGCCGAGGATCGAGATCCGCACCGAGGGCGGCAAGGTTCTCAAGTCATACTCGATGCCGGTCCGCGCCAACCTCATGGTCTCCAACAACGATGAGGTGGCTCCCGGTGACGTGCTGGCCAAGATCCCGCGCGAAATCACCAAGACCAAGGACATCGTGGGCGGTCTGCCGCGTATCGTCGAGCTCTTCGAGGCCCGCAAGCCGCGAGAGACGGCGGTCATGAGCGAGATCGACGGAACCGTCAAGTTCGGCAACGTGACCAAGGGATCGCAGAAGATCGTGGTCGTCGGCGAGAACGGCGAGGAGCGCGAATACTCGATTCCTCGCGGAACTCACATCAACGTCCAGGAAGGCGATCACGTCCGGGCCGGAGAACCGCTCATGGACGGTCCGCTCAACCCGCACGATATTCTGGCGGTTCGCGGAACCGAGGAACTGCAGCGATACCTGGTCAACGCGATTCAGGAGGTCTATCGCCTGCAGGGCGTCCACATCAACGACAAGCACATCGAGGTGATCGTCCGCCAGATGCTGCGGTGGGTCCGGATCAAGGATGTCGGAGACACCGAGTTCCTCCTCGAGGAGCAGGTCGATCGCTTCCGGTTCCAGGATGAGAACGCCCGCGTCGAGGCGGAGGACGGCCAGCAGGCAACGGCCGAACCGCTGCTGCTCGGAATCACGAAGGCTTCTCTTTCGACCGAATCGTTCATCTCCGCCGCCTCCTTCCAGGAGACGACGCGAGTTCTGACCGAGGCGGCCATCTCCGGTCGCGTCGATTACCTGCGCGGGCTCAAGGAGAACGTCATCATGGGCCGGCTCATCCCGGCGGGCACCGGAATGGAGTTCTATCGTAACGTCAGAATCGCGCACGATCCCACGATCAGTGAGACGCGCGTCGAAGACGTCGACGATACACAGAGCTACATCGACGCCATGGTCGCTGCCAGCAGCGCCCGCGCCGCTGCCGATGTCGAGCCTGAGGAGGAGGAGACCGGCTTCGACGACGAGCTGGAAACCGAATTCGAGGAGACTGCCGAGGAAGAGACCGAATTCGAAATCGAGGAATCCGACTTCGAATTCGAAGAGGAAGAAGACTAGAGTCGGCACCAACCTTTTTCATTCAAAGCCGCGGAGATCGCAAGTCTCCGCGGCTTTCTTCTTTACAGGCGGTTTTTACCCGTTACAATCTGACCCATGAGCGAAAAACAGCTGAAACGGGTACGACGGATTTGCGGGGCACTTCCCGAAACGACCGAACGGCTTTCGCACGGAGAGCCCACATTCTTCGTCCGAAAGAAGGTCTTCGCGATTTTCTCAAACAACCATCACAATGACGGCCACATCGCGGTCCTCGTTCCGGCCCCTCCCGGCGTTCAGGAGATGCTGATCGATGCCGATCCCGCGAAATTCTACCGCCCGCCGTATGTCGGAGTCCGCGGATGGGTCGGGATAGATCTCGACCGCGTCGACGACGGAGAGCTGGAATCCCATATTCAAGAGGCCTGGAAACTGATCGCCCCGGCAAAGCTGCGTTCGTCGATCGATACTTAGTAGACTGTAACTTAGGTTTTTGAACTCATGTGGCGCAGAGGACGCAAAGAGGATTAATCGCAAAGGCCGCAGAGGGAGCAAAGGTGTTTATGGATATTAATATCCGGGTCCCATCCAATGGGCATTAACCCGGGTACTGATCTCCAAAAAACCTTTGCCACCTTTGCGGCCTTTGCGGTTAAATCTTCTTTGCGAACCCTCGCGTCCAAATGAATCAGAAGCTCAATAACAATGTTACAGAGCCTTAGTCGATGACCTCAACAGAAACAGTTGCTCTGCAGGGTTGAAGAGGCATTGTGAATCCGGATCAAATAGTGCACTATTCCGTCATCGAAATTCAATTAATCTGAGACCGAAGAAATAACGAAGCTGGCGTTTATGCGCATCCGTGCGTTCCTGAGCTGATCACGCATGTGGTGCTGTTTTTCATGTGTAGTATTGCAATCGCTGCTCCGGCGAGAAAGGTTACGCAGATGAAACAATATGGCGCTGAGTTTTTCGGTACATTCTGGCTTGTGCTGGGCGGATGCGGCAGTGCGGTTCTGGCCGCCGCCTTTCCCGAGATCGGCATCGGGCTGCTGGGAGTGTCACTGGCATTCGGCCTGACGGTTCTGACCATGGCCTATGCCATCGGCCACATTTCAGGCTGCCATCTGAACCCGGCCGTTTCGATCGGACTTTGGGCCGGCGGACGATTTCCGGCCAACAAGCTGGCGCCTTACATCGTTGCCCAGGTGCTGGGAGGAGTAGCCGCCGGCGGAGTGCTCTACCTGATCGCCAGCGGGAAAGCGGGATTCGATGTTTCGAGCGGGTTCGCCTCGAACGGTTTCGGAGCTCATTCGCCGGGCGGATATTCGATGACAGCCGCGCTGGTTTGCGAGATCGTCATGACGATGATGTTCCTGCTGGTCATCCTCGGATCGACCGACAAGCGGGCGCCGCAGGGGTTCGCCCCGATCGCCATCGGTCTCTGCCTGACTCTGATCCATCTGATCAGCATCCCTGTCACCAATACATCGGTCAATCCGGCCAGAAGCACCGGTGTCGCCATCTTCGTTCGCGACTGGGCGGTTGCTCAGTTGTGGCTCTTCTGGCTCGCGCCCATCGTTGGTGCAGTGATTGGCGCTTACGTCTACAAGTTCATCGGGAGCGACGAAGCCTGAGATATCTTTCGCATCGCTTCTTGAGTTGAAAACCATTCACAGCAGGAGTTCATGAACAGACGAGAATTCATCAATCAGACGATGATCGCCGGCGCGGGCATAACGCTCGCGGGATCGAAAGCAACGGCTAAGGTCAAATGGGAGATCGGCTGCTTCAACCGCCCGTGGACCAGATGGTCATTCGACCAGACTTTGAAGGAGATCCAGGCAGCGGGATACAAATCGACGGGACTGCTCAGCCGGACCCGCGAGGAGCCGTTCATCGGGCCTGACGCCACGCCGGAATACCTGAGCGGCCTCAAAGACAGGCTCGCAGCCAGCGGCCTCAAGGTCAACATGGGAGCGCTCAGGTCGCGACACAATATTCCGCTCGAAGACTCGATCCGCGACGTGCGAAAGCAGATCGACAATGCACGGTTCCTCTCGCTCGGCTATGTCCTCTCGTTCGGCGCCGATAAACCCGAGGAGTTCGCCCATTACTACAAGGTGATGAACGACGCTTCGGCCTACGCCCGCGAGAAAGGCATCAAACTGGTCATGAAGCCGCACGGCGGGATCAGCGGATCGTCGGCCGAGATCCTCAATGTCATCAAGGAGGTCGCTCACCCGAACTTCTCGATCTGGTACGATGCAGGAAACATCATTCACTACACCGGTAAGGATCCGGTGGCCGAGATAGCGCCGATCGCCAAACACATCACAGGCTTCTGCGCCAAGGACTGCGGCGAGCTCAAGGGCGACGTCATGATCCAGTTCGGGACCGGTAAAGTCGATTTCACGGCCGTCTTCAAGGCCCTGAAAAAAGGCGGTTTCAACGGCCCGGTCATGGTCGAATGCTGCAAGATCGGAGCGACGCCGGAAGAGACGACGGCCAACGCCCGCGCCAATCGGGAGTTTCTCGAGAAAGTGATGGCGGAAGTGTAGGAGCGCCGAGCCCCAGCTCGGCGATTTCTTGCCCAAAGCACGCCGAGCTGGGGCTCGGCGTTCCCGGGTTATCTTGCGACGCGTGCGCCGCCGCCCTTCATGACCCGCTCTACCTCGGCCAGCGTAGCCATCGAGGTGTCGCCGTGCGTAGTCATGGCCAGCGCCCCGTGAGCGGCGCCGTATTCGACTGCCCGCTGAGGCCCCTGCCCTGTCAAAAACCCGTAGATCAATCCGGAAGCGAACGAATCGCCTCCGCCGACACGATCGAGAATCTCGAGGTTCTCCCTGACCGGCGCCTGATAGAAGCTCCCTTCGTGGTAACAGACCGCCCCCCAGTCGTTGATGGTGGCTGTCTTCGCATTGCGGAGCGTCGTGGCGACGACCTTGAAGTTGGGATAGTCAGCGACAACTCTGCGAATCATCTGCTCGAAGTGAGCGACATCGAGCTTCGACAGGTTCTCGTCGACACCCTCGACCTCGAAGCCGAGCGCGGCGGTGAAATCCTCTTCGTTGCCGAGGATGCAGTCGATCAGCGGAGCCAGTCGCCGGTTGACCTCACGGGCACGAGCCTGACCTCCGATCGACTGCCAGAGCGACGGGCGATAGTTGAGATCGTACGAGATGATCGTCCCGTGTTTTCTGGCAGCCTCCATCGCCTCGATCGCTACCAGCGGAGTAGTCTCCGAGAGCGCGCAGAAGATGCCGCCGCAATGGAACCATCTCGCTCCCTCGGTGCCGAAGATCCGATCCCAGTCGATATCGCCCGGTCTGAGTTGCGAAACGGCCGTGTGCCCGCGGTCCGAACACCCAAGAGCCGCGCGGACGCCGAATCCGCGCTCGGTGAAGTTGAGCCCGTTGCGGACTTCCCTGCCAACTCCGTCGTATTTCACCCACCGGACGTGCGACTGGTCGACGCCACCCTGGAAGATCAGATCCTGGACCAGCCGGCCGACGGGATTGTCCGCCAGGGCCGTGACGACTGCAGTCTCCATCCCGAAGCAGCGTCTGAGACCGCGCGCCACGTTGTACTCTCCTCCGCCCTCCCATGCCTGGAACGTGCGCGTCGTGTGGATGCGCCCCTCGCCCGGGTCGAGCCTGAGCATGACTTCTCCCAGCGCAACCAGGTCCCACTTGCAATCTTCCCTGGTTTTGATCCTCATTTTCTCACCTTCGCGACGAAGTCGGCCGCCTCACGGGCCAGACCGGCAATAGTGTCGAACCTGCCCTCGCTCATCAGCTCGGGTTTGACCATCCAGCTTCCTCCGCACGCCAGAACCTGAGAAACGCTCAGATAATCGGCGAGGTTGCCCGTGTCGATCCCTCCGGTCGGAATCAGTCTGATCATCCTGTACGGCGCACAGATCGCCTTCAGGAATTTGACCCCGCCCATCGCCTCGGCCGGAAAGAACTTGAGGGCGGTCAAACCGAGGCTCATCGCCGACTCGATCTCCGTCGGAGTGCAGACGCCGGGAAAGATCGAAAACCCGTTCTTCAGGCTGTACTCGACCACCACGGGATTGGTGCCCGGTGAGACCAGAAACCGTGCTCCCGCATCGATCGCCGCCCGGGCCTGATCGACGTTCAGTATCGTACCGGCCCCGAGCAGAAGGTCCGGAAATCTCTTTCCGATCGCGGCGATCGAGGCAGCAGCGGCCTCGGTCCGAAAAGTGATCTCAGCGCAAGGCAGACCGCCCTCGATCAGCGCCTCCGCCAGCGGCAGGGCATACTCCTCACGCGGTATGCTGACAACCGGAATCACCCCGATCCCGCCGATCTTCTCGCTCAAATCTTGCATCATTCTTTAAAGGTTTCAGATTCGTCTCACGTACCCTGATGGCATTGATTGCGTAAAGTTTCGCAATACCCCATGAAATTCCACTCAACAATCGTGTCCTGTTACAACTGGTCAGAAGATACGTCAAATGATCATTACTTTCAATGACTTGGAAGAGCGCATCGAGACGGCGAATGGCATATCAGTTGCATTAAGTGAAAATAACAGATTTTGACATAGAGAACATTGAAAACAGAGGAACAGGAACTGAAGCGGGCCGGATGGCTGAAAGGGGGTAGTATGAGTCGATGGTTCCTGGTTCTGACAGTTATTCTGATAATTGGATTGATAATCCTGCCGAATAATCATTCTTATTTTCCAAATCTCAACTTTCTTTCAAGCCCGTCAGCACAGACACAGCAGAGCAGATCGTACACGACGAACGCGGATTTTGCTGAAGGTCAGCTCTTCGGGCTCGAATATACAACCACAGCGAATCAGTTACAGATCTCAGCGGAGTCTTCGACATTCCCGTTCATCTGGGTTCCGAATTCGAACAATGCGACGATCTCGAAGATCGACACATCGACGGGAAAAGAGCTTGGGCGTTACAGGACGAGCGGCAACTCGGGAGCTAATCCATCGAGGACGACGGTCGACCTGCAGGGCAACTGCTGGGTGGGCAACCGCCAGATCGGATCGGCGGTCAAGGTCGGCCTGCTCGAGAGCGGCCAGTGTGTCGACCGGAACGGCAACGGCCAGATCGACACTTCACGCGACACCAACCAGAACGGCGACATCGATGCGACCGAGGTCCTCGACTGGGGCCAGGATGAATGCGTGCTGACTGAAGTGATACTCGTCCCTGGAAGTGAGGGCGCGCATCTCCCCGGGACATACACCGGGCAGTACGCCAACGACTACTGGAACCCGGGCCCGCGCGGCATCGCGATCGACTCGCAGGGCAACGCGTGGATAGGAACCTACGGGACGAAGAAGTACTATTATGTCAACGGAAGCAGCGGGCAGATCATCAAATCCGTCGATGTGTCATCGGTAAACCACACGCCGTATGGCGCAGTGATCGACCGGAACGGCATTCTCTGGTCATCGGGCTATGACGCCAGTCCGTCCAATGCCGAGATTCTGAGGCTCAACACCGCCACCAACGCTTTCACGACGATCAATCTGGGGCATCAGGTATACGGGATAGCGCTCGACAACCTGAATCACCTGTTCGTTTCAGCCTGGACCGACCGGAAACTTTCAAGGATCAATATTCTGACCGGGCAGGTCGAATGGACACGGGATGGAAACGCCGACGATGCCGGATCGAGGGGCGTTGCCGTGACGGCCGACGGAGATGTCTGGGTAGCCAATTCCGATTCCGGCAAGGTCTCGCGATGGTCGAACGACGGCGTCAAGAAGACGGCGATCGCGGTCGGCAACCAACCGACCGGAGTAGCAGTCGACAGCGCGGGCAAAGTCTGGGCGGTCAATTACGGCGACGAATTCGTCAAACGAATCAATCCGACCAGCAATGCTATCGATCTGGAGAAGCGCGTGATCGGCTGCTACCACTACGGATACAGCGACATGACCGGCATCGTCGCCAGGACTGTGACGACGAAGACGGGCACGTGGACGGTGACTTACGATTCGACGGTTGCGAATGCCCAGTGGGGAGTGCTCAATTGGAACGGCCTTGAGCCGGCCGGCACTGCCATTAGCGTGAGAGTGCGCAGTTCGAGTAATCAGACCTCGTGGTCATCCTGGGAGCAGGCCGGAAAAGGCATAACGCTTTCGGCGACTCCGGCGGGACGTTACCTGCAGATCGAGGTCACGCTGCAGATCAGTTCCGGCACTGTCTCTCCCGCGCTCTATGACCTGACGGTTTCGACCGGGAGCGGCCAGACACAGGCCTGCACCTACGGCGTTTCACCTGCCACGTTGAGCTTCAGCTCAGCGGCCAACAGCGGCAGCATTACGGTCACTGCGCCGACGGGATGCGCATGGTCGACGGTGACAACCGCAAGCTGGATCACAATCACATCGGGCAACAGCGGCAGCGGCAACGGGACGGTCAGCTTTCAGATTCAGGCCAATACCGGAACGTCTCCGCGAACGAGGTCTATCGTGGTCGCGGGAAAGCCGGTATTGATCACGCAGAGCGGAACAAGTTCGACATGCACGATAACGCCGTATCCGATCAATCAATCCGCCATCGGCACGCTCTCGACAACCGATTGCCGGTCGATCGTCGACCCCAATGCGTATGCCGATTTTTACACTTTCAGCGGACAGGCCGGCAAACTGATTTCGATCGACCTGTACTCGCTGGCATTTGACGCCTATTTGACGCTGTTCGATCCCAATGGGAACATCGTCGCGTGGAATGACGATGGCAATCCTGGTACTACTGATTCACGGATTCCGCACGGCACTGGATATTTCGTGCTTCCCTTCACCGGGACATATCTGATCGAAGCGAGTACGTACAATGCCAATGAGGTCGGCGGATATACGCTGACTCTGATGGAGGCGCCGGGCTCGACCAACTGCACCTACTCGATAACGCCATCGACGGCTACATTTGGTCCGGTTGGCGGCCTGAATTCGATCACTGTTCAGGCGCCCGCGGGCTGTTCCTGGAATGCATTGCCGCTCTCAAACTGGATATCGTTCACGTCATCCTCGACCGGATCCGGCAACGGTTTCGTCAACTATGAGATTCAGCCGAATACCAGTCAGGGATTCCGCGTCGGAAAGATATATGCCGCCGGTCAGTTTATCTCGATCATTCAGGCGGGCACCGGAGGCGATTGCCCCGTCACGCCGCTGACCATTCCGACCTCCCGCAACGGAAGCTGGGCGATCGGCGATTGCGCATCGGGCGGCGGAGGGTTCAGCGATCTCTATTCGTTCCAGGCCTCTGCCGGACAGCAGGTTCAGATCATCCTGACGACTCAGAACTCATTCACCGGCCTGTATCTGACAATGCCGGCCGCCAGTCTGACCTTCACGAGCGAAGGTGACGGCACCCGGCGCATCCCATCGTCAGATTATCTTGTTCTGCCGGACACCGGGACCTATCTGGTCGAGGTGAATGCGGCAGCGACTGGCAATTACACGCTGACCATCAACGTCCCGTCGACGACGCCAACCTGCACCTACCAGTTGTCGCCGACCAGTCAGAATCTTCCGAGCGCGGGAGGAAACGGGACGATAAGTGTGACGACTCAACAGGGCTGTACGTGGAGCGTGACTAACAGCAACTCATGGATCACGATCACCGGCGGATCATCGGGGAGCGGAAACGGGACGGTCAGCTACACGGTTGCGGCTAATCAGACGGCAGCCGCCCGAAGCGGCACGATGACGATCGGCGGACAGACCTTCACAGTCAATCAGGCCGGACTCTCGGCGGTCTTTACATTGGTCGATCATGTAACATCAGGCGGACCGATACCCACCGAAGGATGTGTGACGCCGGTTCCAAGGTCGAACTTCTCGACGGCGGACGCGCGCGTTTATCACTGGTTTCATGTCATCAATCCAAGTGTCGGAGACACCATCAGATGGGAATTCATCCAGCCGAACGGCAGTATCTATTATGTTCAGAATTCCACCAGCCAGTATTCCGACTATGACTGCCAATGGGCATGGATAAATGTTGCCGGGAACCTTGCGGCGTCACTGCCGGGCCAGTGGAGAGTCGATCTCTACTACAACAACAGTCTGCTGGTATCAGACAGATTCAATCTGTTCAGCGTCAACACATGTCCCACGATCACAGGGATTTCGCCGGCGATCGGCGCGGTCGGATCGTCGGTCACGATCACGGGAACCAACTTCACGGGAGTCACTTCGGTCAGGTTCTCTCCCGATGTGACGGCCGTCTTCACGGTTAACAGCAGCTCGCAGATCACCGCGACCGTTCCGGCCGGAGCAGCGACGGGGCCGATCCGTCTTGTTAAGTCCGGGTGTCAGGACGAAAGGACTACGACCTTCACGGTCAGCGGAAGCCCTCCGACAGACTGCATTCAGCCGCCATCGGGATTGATCGCCTGGTGGCCGGGCGATGAGTGGATCGATGATATTATCGGTGGCAGAACCGGTATACTTGGTTTTGCCCTGTCGATCCTCCCCGGCAAGGTCTCGAATTCATTCAGATTCGACGGCGTTGATGACTTCTTCAGGGTGAATACGACAGGAATCATCAAGGGATTGTCGGAGATGACGATCG
>CALBSU010000748.1 GCA_937967285.1 uncultured Acidobacteriota bacterium | reverse complement strand
TTGTCCCCCTGTCTGCTAGATATCAGACAGGGGGCTGAGCAGTTACTTTTACTTTTTACTTTCTACTTCCTTCACGAAGGGATGGCTGTTCTGCCATCCCGTCTTCCCCGTCGCGCGGTAATGTTCCAGCCTCCGGATGGCCACCTCGCAGAAGACCGGATCGATGTCCATGGTCAGGCATCTGCGGCCGGCCATCTCGGCCGCCAGCAGAGTCGTCCCCGAGTGCGCGAAGAAATCGAGCACCGTATCGCCCGCCGATGAACTGGCATCGACGATCCGCCGGATCGCCCTCAGCGGCTTCTGCGCATAACATCCGTTGACGTTCTCCTCCATCCGGTAGAAGACCTGCTGAATGTCGATCCAGACATTGCCGGCCCGCGTCGTCGGAGAGAGCCCGCGCTCCGTGTTCTCTGTCAGTTCTCCGCCGACCTCCTTGTAATACCCGCGGACGGTCTTGGGGATCTCGGTGTACTGCGGCGTGAAGACGGGCGATCCCTTGACGTAGTAGAGCAACTCCTGCCGGACGCTCATCCAGTTCTTCTGCGTCCCGTAGCCGCGCTGATTCCGGAGCGTGATCAGGCTGCGCGACCGATACCCCGTCCCTCGCATCATGAGCATGACCTCAGGCAGCGGAGCGAATCCTTCCTTCTGATCCGCTCCGAGCCAGAGATAGAGGCTGCTGTCGGGCAGCATGACTGCTTCGGTGTTCAGAACTACCTGCCCGCACCAGGATGCGAATTCATCGGCCTTCTTCTGCTGGAAGGCGATGAAATTGTAGGGCAGATCGTGAATCGCCAGTGTCGCCCGGTCGGCTCCGCATAAAGCGACGACGTCGGACGATGAAGCGGCGTCGAGACATCCGACACGATGGCCGGACTGCGCGTCTATCCAGATCTCGCCCGGCTTGAGCCGGCAATGCGGCAGCAGCGCAGCCCGCACTTCAGCATCCTGATCGAGCCGTTCCAGAGGGTGTTTCAGCATATCTGCGTATGGTTCGATTCAAAGTGTCGTTTTATTTGACATTGGAGCATAAAAACCGCTTAATAATCTATTACTTAAAGTCTTGAAGCGGCTGCTGATGCGCCACATCGAACGGAGTTTTATGAATTATAATCTCGGACTCATCAAGAGATACGGGCGCGTGCTGACCGGAGGGGTCACGTCGCCGGTCATCCTCAATATATTGATCACGTCGGTCTGCGACATGCGCTGCGTCCACTGCTTCTTCACCGAGGAGCTTGACGACAAGCCGCGCAAGAAGCTGCAGATGACGACCGAACAGCTGCAGCGGGTCAGCGAGACTCTCGGCGGAGAGCTGCCGATCCTGATCATCGCCGGCGGAGAGCCCTTCACCCGCAAGGATCTTCCCGAAGTCGTCCGTGCATTCTACGAGAACAACAACCTGGAATCGGTCTATCTGATGTCGAACGGACAGATCCAGAAGCGGATCATCCCCGATGTGACGCGGATCCTCGAGGAGTGTCCGAAGCTCAACGTGACGGTCGCGCTCGGAGTCGACGGGCTCAAGGAGGACCACGAGAAGATCCGCCAGAAACCCGGAAGCTGGGACAACGTGATCGATACCGCGCGGCAGCTCCAGGGGATCCAGAAGGAGATTCCGCGACTCGACGTTCAGACCTGCACCTGTTTCATGAATTCGAATCAGGATCGGATCTTCGAATGGTACGACTTCCTGCGCTACGATCTGAAACCCGACAAGATCAACGTCAACTACATCCGGCCTCCGTCGGCGCGGCCCGAGGAACTGAACATCGATCTCAACCGCTACCGCAAACTTTCCGGAATGATCGACGACGATTCGCGGCGCGGGCTGATCAAGAATCACTATAAGGGCAACGGCGGATATTTCAAGGCGGCTGTCGACATCTACATGCACGAACTGATCGCGCGGACCGAAGAGCAGCAGAAGGCTCAATTGCGCTGTTTCGCCGGGACGACCGGAGGCGTGATCTACGACGAAGGAACGGTCTCGAGCTGCGAAAACCTCGACCCGATCGGCAATCTGAGAGATTACGACTGGAACTTCTGGTCGCTGTGGAACTCGCCCGAGCTGGCCGCGCGGCGCGACCAGATCAAAAACGGCTGTTTCTGCACGCACGAATCGAATTGCTACTATCCTTCACTGGCGTTCAATCCGAAGCATCTGATTCAGATCAAGAAGCTCGAACGGCAGTTGAAGAAATCTCATCCTCCCAATACCGAAGCCGTTCTGTCGCCAAGGACGGCATGAACTCAATAACTAAATAAAGAGGAGAACCGAATAATGGCAGGCAAGTTCCAACTGACGAAAACCAGCGACAACAAGTTTCATTTCAACCTCGTCGCCAGCAACGGCCAGGTCATCCTGTCGAGCCAGACATATGAGTCGGCTGCCGGGGCGAAGAACGGTATCGAGTCGGTCATGACGAATGCCGGAGAGGATGCGAACTACGAGAGGAAGACTGCGGCCGACGGCCGTCCGTACTTCACTCTGCTGGCCGCCAACAAGCAGGTGATCGGGCAGAGCCAGATGTACTCCTCCGAGGACGCGATGGAGAACGGCATCCAGTCGGTCAAGAACCACGCCGCGGGCGCGACGCTCGACGACCAGACCGGCGCCTGATCCGACCGGTTTCAACCAAGCTGCCGGAACGGGCGGGATGAACAACGGCCCGCCCGCTCCGGCCTCAGACAATCGATGAACAACGATCCGATCAAGAAATTCCTGATCATCACCTCCGAGACGGGGGGCGGGCATACCAGCGCTGCGGCGGCGATCGCCGAGGGCCTGAGGAATTTCGCTGCGCCGAACAGCCTGGTCAATATCGCGCGCGCGATCGAGGAGTCGCATCTGCTGGCGCAGAAGCTGGCCGATTTCTACAATTATCTGCTGCGCAATCATCAGCATCTGATGAAGTACTATTACTCTGCGATCGAGAGGTTCAGGCCGAACGAGTCTAATCTTTTCTATCGCATGACGCGCCATTACATCAGGCAGCTGTTCGAAAAGTACTGTCCGCAGCTGGTTATCTCGGTGCATCCGATGACGCAGCACTTCCTGGGAAGGATGTTGCGCGAGCTCGGCCTGCTGGACAGGATTCCGCTGGTGACGGTGGTGACCGATCCGTGTTACGGGTTCTGGCGCGGCTGGGCCTGCGATGAGGTGAGCCTCTACCTTGTCGCCACCGAGGAGGCGCGGCAGCAGTTGCTCGATTACGGAGTGCCGGCCGAGAAGATCAAGATCTGCGGCATCCCCATCCATCCGAAATTCCAGTTCAGGAACGAAGAGGACAGGATCTCCGCGCGCGAGGAACTCGGGCTGGATCCTGAGAAGTTCACCGTCTTCATCAATGCGGGATGGGTTGGCGGCGGCAATATTCCGGCCATCTTCGATGAAATGGTCAGGAAGGGCGAGGAGCTCAGGGAGACGCAGGCCATATTTCTGGCGGGTCGCAACCGGGCGCTCGAGCTCCAGGCATCTGAGATGGCGCGGCGCGCGCCGTTCCAGACAAGGGTCATCGGATATTCGAATGCCATGGAAAGGCTGATGGGCGCCGCCGACGTCATGGTCTCGAAGCTCGGAGGGCTGACGACGTTCGAGGCGCTCGCATCGCATCTTCCGATCATCGCCGACACGACGACGCCTCCGATGCCCCAGGAGTCGCAGACCGCGCGTCTGGTCTCCCATCACAAAGCGGGCGTACTGTTGAACCGTCCGTCCGAAGTAATCCCGATCATCCGGCGCCTGCTCAACGATCCGGCTGAGCACTTCGAGATGAAGCAGGCTGCCGCGCGCATCGCCATACCAGATGCGACACGTCGGATCGTCAACGAACTGATGATCAAGCTCGACGAAAGAACCGCGATCGACACCACAATGGCTTGAGCGGGCGCCGACCCGGCACAACGCCTGAGACTCCATCAATCCCGGAAAGCAAAAACACAGCGATATGGGCCTAATCGAAGGTAAGAAAGCAATCATCACCGGAGGCACGCGCGGAATCGGTCGCGCGCTCTGCGAGGTCTTCGCCCGTGAGGGCGCCGACGTCGCATTCAACTACAATTCGCGCGACGACCTGGCCGAAGAGGTTCTCGAGAAGATCCGCTCATACGGCCGGCGCGGCCTGGCATACAAGGTCCCCGTGACCGACCGGCCCGCGCTCAACAGAATGGTCCGCGAGATCCACCACGAATTCGGCGCGATCGACATTCTGGTCAACAACGCTGCGATCAATCGCGGCGACAATTTCGCGACCATGACCGAAAAGGCATGGCACGAGGTGATCGACACGAACGTCCACAGCCTGTTCAACGTGACCAAGCCTGTCTACAAGCACATGCTCCGCCAGCGCTCCGGCCACATTCTGAACATCAGCAGCATCGGAGCCATCCGCGCGCTGCCGACCGCGGTCCATTACGCGACGTCGAAATCCGCGGTGATCGGTTTCACCAAGTGCCTCTCGCGCGAAGCCGCTCCGTTCGGCATCGTCGTCAACGCCATCGCCGCCGGCATCTTCGAGACGGACCTTTCGGACGCGCTGCCGGATCACTGGATGGAGATGCACAAGTTCTGGTGCGCCAAAGGACGCAGCGGCCAGCCGGAGGAACTGGCCGAATTCGCGGCCTTCATCGTCTCCGATAAGAACAGCTACATGATCGGCGAAGTGGTGACGGTCGACGGCGGCAGCGTCACCTGATCTTTGGAGTGCGGCGCCCGTTCCGGAGTGCGGTGCCCGCGGGCGTCGTTTTTGCAGGTTAATTACCTGAAAATATATTCGTGAAAAGCGGCGCGTACACGCGCCGCACTCCGACAGCCCATGTCTAAAAAAATACTTTTAATTACGCTCGCGGCATTACTTGCCATACCGGTCGTGCGAGGGCAGGAGTCCGATCAGATTCGAGCCGCGGACGAATCCTGGAACGACGGAAAGTTCAGCGCCGCGCTGGAGTCATATCTCAGAATCCTGAAAGGACCTGACGGCGACAGGCACGTCGAGGCAATCGCCGCCCGGACAGGCGAACTCTTCGTGACGGAAGAGATCACTCCGAACGGAAATAATCCACGGATCAGCAGGGACGGTTCGCTCATCTCCTGGGAGATCAGCTCGCCCGAGGGCGCCAGGACGAAAGTGGTCAGGTCCGGCGTCGACCATCAGATTGTGGCCGATATTCAGGGATCCGGCGCGATCTTCTCGAATTCCGGCCGCAAGATAGCCTATTTCGATCTTCCCGAAACCGACGAACTGAGCAGGGCCCGGTCGGCGGTCGAGGAAGCGAAAGAGCCTGTTCAGAGGCTGCTGGCGATCGCGACGCTGAGATTCCTTCAGGGGAAATATGCGCGGCTCAAGGTGCGCGACCTGACCAGCGGAAGCGAGATCGAGCTCAAGACGGGCGGATTGCTGAAATCCGGTATCGCATTCGGCGCGGACGACGAGACCGTATATTTCGCCGGCGCGCTGGAA
>CALBSU010000747.1 GCA_937967285.1 uncultured Acidobacteriota bacterium | reverse complement strand
TGAGGTAGAACCCCGAACCGTGGTAGCTGTTGGTTCCCGACTTGGTCACGACCGAAACCACTCCGCCCGTCGAACGACCGAATTCGGCCGAATAACCGCTGGCGATGACCTGGAACTCGCGGATCGATTCCTGCGGGATGGTGAACGCATTGTTCGAGCGCTCGCCGCCGCGGATGCCGCCGAAGAACGGCTGGTTGTAATCCATACCGTCGATGTTGACGTTCGCGCCGTAGATTCCGCGCTGCCCCGAAAGCGAGATCTGGTTGCGCTGCGGATCGATCTGAGCGGTCGGCGTCAGCGTCACGAAGTCCTGAAAGCGCCGGCCGTTGATCGGCAGATTGGCGATCGCCGATTCATTGATGAATGCGTCGGTGTTCGAGGTCGTCGTCTGAAGAGCCTCGGCCGTCACGGTCACCGTCTCGGAAACACCGCCGACCCCGAGCGTGATGTTCGCATCGGTGATCTGTCCGACGGTGACGCGGACGTTAGCGACATCTGTCCGGTTGAAATTGGCGGCCTCGGCAGTAAGGCTGTAGGTTCCGGGCGGGAGCAGAACGAATCTGTAGAGGCCATCCTCGCTCGAAGTCGCGCTGCGTTCGAGTCCCGTTTGAGTGTTGACCGCTTTGATTGTGGCTCCGGGGATGGCGGCTCCGTTGCTGTCGCGCACTGAGCCGGCGATCTGACCGGTGCTGCCCTGAGCCTGTGCGAACGCGCGGTCCGATCCGAGAATCAATCCGAACGCGACGAGCAGAGCCAGGCCTGCGTACTGAAATAATCTGTGCTTGAGCATATTCCTTCCTCGATACGAATGGGCTGACGAGAAGTAGAACAGACGACTGCCCGCGGGCCGTCACTGTTCATGGATAAACAACAATGATTCCTCGTTCTTGTTCGATCTCGAGTAGGGAATATGCCGCGCCTTCGTAGGGCGTCGGTCTGCTGTCTGTTACGAATTCAAGCTGAGAAGTTTATTTCAGAGCCGGTGGAGGGTCAAGTTAAGTCGGCCTCAAGAAAATGTCGCGATTCGGTCACGGCTTGACGACTTTGACCTTGCCCCGCTCCGGGAGTTCGATTCCGTATTTCAGGCTCTGACTCTTATCGGCGGGTCCGATCGATGTGAATCGAAATTCGCCGGTTGACCCGTTCATCTTAAGTGCAACGGGAAAGACGCCGTTAATGTCCTGCTGGAACGGCACGGTGTACTCTCTCGATCCGGGCTGATAAGCGAGGACCTTGATCCGGTCGAAATCCGCCAGGTCGTCTCCGCCCGAGGTCCTGCGTTCCATGACCAGGTAATGATCGCCCGATCTGCCGTCATCGCCGCGCACCGTTGCGATTTTGAGCCATCCGGTGATGCGTCTGCCGCTCGAGTTGAAATAGTAGATATCGGACGGAATTTCGAGTTCGACCGAGCCGCCGTATATCCATCCGGCGGGAAGAACCGCGAAGTCCCTGAGTCGAACCTGGAGCCAGTCGTCATATTTCATGGTGCCGCCGGCCGCCGATTCCGGTTTCGGGACGCGTTTGCGGGCGACTATTTCGAGGACGGTTCCGGCCGGAAGCGTCGTGCCGGTATTGGCATCGCTCGAACGGTCGGGCGTCAGGCGGAGCCTGAGAGTGGCCTTCGACCTGCCGACCGCCTGGGACTGGATACCGCGGATCTCTTCCTCGATCTTGCGCGACCTGTCGACTGCGTCCTTGCTGACGAAGTACCGCTCTTCCGCCCATCCGACTTCCCCGCCCGGCCCGATGATCTTGACCCAGGGCACGCCCTCGTCGGAGGTCGCGCGACCGGTGATCGTCACCTGGACTCCCCCCTTGAGTTCCGTCACGAAACGGGAAGCCTGCGCCGTCGAGCTCCTCAGACGGAGCCGCTCCGGCAGAATGAAGGCCGGTTCGTCGAGCGAGGACCCCGCTGTGCACGCGGTCAGCAAACACGCCAGCAGCGCCGGCACGATAAACAGCAATATTTCCGTCCGGCGCGGAAAATAGATCATCTCAATCCACATCCTGGTGAAATCGTCCTGAAAAAGGCCTGAACACAGCCCATCTGATTGTCGAGTTTATTTACCGGTTGAGTTTACAGATCGTGATTCTGAGTTGCAATACTGCCGACCGGCTCTGATATTATCAGCCAGTTCCGGATTGACGAAGCCATCCTCCGGCCGCCTGTCGGGACTCGAGTAAAGACTACAGGAGACACAACATGACAAGAAAGCAGTTCGGACTGACAGCAATACTATTGATCATCTTCGCGATGACGGCGACTGAGAGTCGGGGGCAGGGATCGGGGAAACCCGTGATCTGGAAGGATCCGGGCAACGTCGAGAAGCTCGATTTCGTCGGCGGCCCCGGCGGCAGGGAGAACGCGCCCGCGCCTCCCTTCGCTTTCATCGAGGAGAACCTCTCCGGGACCAACCCGAAGCTGCGAATCATCGACGCGAAGGGCGTCAGGTGGTCGGTCAAATTCGGGACCGAGATTCATTCGGAGGTCTTCGCGACTCGTCTGGCCTGGGCGTGCGGATACTTCGTCGATCCTTCATATTTCATTGCCAGCGGCAAGATCGATGATCTCGGCAAACTGACGCGCGCGAAGAATTACGTCGCGGCGGACGGGAGCTTCAAGGATGCCAGATTCGAGCGCCAGCGCGAAAAGGGCGTCAAGGAACTGGACGGCGAAAAGGGATGGAGCTGGATTCAGAACCCGTTCCTCGGTTCGCCCGAACTCAACGGCCTGAAGATCATCATGATGCTCACCTCGAACTGGGACAACAAGGACGTGCGTGACGCCAGGCGCGGATCGAACACGTCGATCTATCTCTATCCGAACGAGGACCGCTACGTCGTTACCGACTGGGGCGGATCGATGGGCAAGTGGGGAGGTTTCGTGAGCCGTGAAAAATGGGATTGCAACGGTTACACGAAGCAGACGCCGGATTTCCTGAAGGGCGTCAAGGGCGACAACATCGTCTGGGGTTATTCAGGACAGCACACCGGCGACTTCACTTCGGGAATCAGGATCAGCGATGCGCGCTGGCTGCTCAATACGCTCGGACGCATCACGGATGCCCAGTTGAGGGAAGGGCTCGAGGCCAGCGGCGCCTCGGCATCGGAGGTCGACTGCTTTGCCCGCGCCATCCGCGAACGGATCAATCAGATCAGGGAATGCGTCGGCGATTGAGATTGAAACGCCAAGACGCCAAGGCGCCAAGAGGGATTGAAACGCCAAGACGCCAAGGAAGCCAAGATTTTTAGGGATATGAATGTCAGTGTGAATTCGATTCGGCAATTAGCGAAGTCAAATCTACAACGAACATTCAACCCCTTACATTCTTGGCCTCCTTGGCACCTTGGCGTTTAAATCCCTCTTGGCGCCTTGGCGTTTAAATCCGTCTTGGCGTCTTGGCGTTTCAATCCCTCTTGGCCTCCTTGGCGTTCCAATCTTCCCGTTGTTTCAGCAATCCCAGGCTCTGAGCCTTGAGAAGCAGGTTGCCGGCGATCGGGGCGGAGGTTCGTGATCCGTAGCCGCCGCCCTCGACGACTACTGCAAATGCGATGCGCGGACGTTCGACCGGCGCGAAGCCGATGAACCAGGAATCGATTCTGAACTCTTTCTTGTAGATCTCGCGGCCGCGCGAATTGCGGATCATGACCGGCCTGTTGGTTTTGGGATCGATGACGTTGACCTGTTTCTGCGCGGTGCCGGTCTTGCCGCCGGCGGTCATGCGACCTCGGACCATGCGCCCGAAGGTGCCGCTGGCGGTGCCGCGATCGACGACGGATGCCATCAGCCGGCGCATACGGGCGGCGGTCTCGCGCGACATAGCCTGGCTGAGCAGTTGCGGTTCCCTCCCGAGTTCGATCACCGGACGCATGACGTGGCCGTTGTCGTTGGCAACGGCGGCGGCGACGAAAGCCATCTGAAAAGGCGTCAGTTGAACGTATCCCTGACCTATCGATTCGAGGGCCAGATCATATCTGGTCACGCGGCTGCCGGCGACAAAGGTGGAATTGAGCGGAGCAAGGACCGCTGAGATGACGCGGTTGCCGGTATTCCAGAGTTCGAAGCGCCGGCCGGTTCCGATCGAGGCGACGGGATCGTCGAAGACGCTGAGGCCGAACCCCTGGGCCGCTTCGGCCATTCTCTTGCGGTCGATCTCGACGCCGAGCTGCGCGAAGTACTGGTTGCAGGACCTGGTGAAAGCCTCGGTCAGGTTGATCGTCCCGTGAGATTCGCCTTCGTCGTCGCGGATCGGACGGCCGGAACCGGGAGGCACCCAGCCCGAGCTTTTGCAGTTGAATGTCTGATTCTCGAGCCGGGCCTCGATGGCGGCCGCGGCCGTGATCGTCTTGAGAGTGGAGCCCGGCAGGTAATATTCGCCCAGCGCTCGGTTGAGCAACGGCTGCTTCATCAGGTCGCGCTGCATCTCGGCCCATCGCTCATCGATCTCGACGTGCGCCGGGTCGAAACTCGGATTGCTGGCCATGGCCAGAATTTCGCCGGTCTGCGGATCGAGCATGACCACCGCACCGCGCCTTCCCTTGAGCTGTTCGTAAGCCTCACGCTGCAGGTCGAAGTCGATGGTCAGAGTGATGTCACTGCCGACGGGGGGACGCGATTCCTCCTTGCCGAGCGAGGAGAGCTTCTGCCACCAGCCGCGTTCATCCTTTACCGGTTCGGGCAGCGCTACGGCGCGTTCCAGTTGAGCGTCGCCGCGAACCAGGGTGCTGTAACCGACCAGGTGAGCGGCCGCCGGCCCGAGCGGGTAGTCCCGGATGATCTTGCCGTTGAGATAGCGGTATTTGGCGAGCGATCTCCGCCCGTCGTGGTGTCGATCGTAGATCCATCCGCGGAGCGTGCTTTCGACGTCACGACGGTTGCGCTGATCGAACCGGTTCATGAGTCCGGTGTAGACCGCGTTTTCGCCGAACGGACCGTTGGAGAAGAGCGCCCAGTAGGCGTGGAAAACGAGAGCGGCGAGGACCAGCAGCGCGAACGCCCAGCGGACGTACTTGAGTCGCCGGCTGGTCAGAAGAGGTCCGAAATCGCCCGGCAGCGACTGAGCGTCCGGCCCGGCATCGACCGGGCGGCGATGGCGAATGGCCGATCGGAAGAGCGAGAAGACGACCCAGACCAGTCCGGCCAGCAGCAGCAAGGTTGCGATGAACGAAAAACTCATTGTCGTGCCGGTCTCCCGAATCAGTTTTCAATTATCGCGAGCGTCGTTTCGACCTCGCCGAACCGGATCCGATCCCCGTCGCGGACGATCGTCCTGTCGCCCGGGGCAAGCTGTACTCCGTTGACGGCCGTGCCGTTGGCGCTGGCCCGATCGGCGACCTCGATCATTCCGTCGGGCCGGACTTTGAACGCGGCGTGAAAATTGGAGACAGTCGCATCATTAATAACCATCTGATTGGCGATGTTGCGCCCGACGCCGACCGGTTCGGCGGCGCTCGACGCCTCGGCCCTCAGTTCCTGACGTGTCTGGAGCGACCGGATGACGAGACTCCGGCGATGGACCGCCGTTTCCGGCGCTTCATCATCGGTCACTTCCGAGGCTGCCGCCTCGCCGAAACCGGCGCGGATATCGAGGCCGCGGGTGAATGCGTCGTAGGCGATGGCGACGGCGACCGGAGCCTGAATCACGTATCTCCGGTTGTGAATGTACTCGTAGATGGTGTCGCGCAGTTCGTGCTGGAGGTATTGGCGCCGATCGTCTCCCATCCTTGTCCAGGTTTCGAAGTCGTATCGCAATTCGAACAGATTCGGAGCGGTGACGCGCCCGGCTTCCGTTTTCAGATTGGCTTCGACGGCGCGCTCGAGCTGCGGGATGAGCGACGACAAGTCGGTTCGCGCCTGTTCTCCGCGGCGCAGAGAGAAGTCTATCGCTCCGCCGACGCGCTCGAAAAGCCGGCGGATGAAGGCTTCGATCCTGTTGGCGAAATAAGGAATCCTCTCGGGCATGTTCATTTCCGTGATCGCACCTCCCCTCGCTGCCTGACCGCTTCGAACAGCACGGCTGCGGCAGCAGCCGCGACGTTGAGCGATTCGACAGGCTCGCACAGAGGAATACGCAGAATCGCGTCGCTGCGTTCCATCAACTCCTGCCTGACTCCGCGCGCCTCATTGCCGAAGACGACCATAACGGGCCGCGTCCAGTCGTAGTCGGAGTAGAGCCTGTCGCCGGCGGCGGCCGTCACGACCAGGTCGAGCCCGTTCGCTTTGGTCAGCGAGAGGATCGAGTCGGGCTCCAGCTCGGTGAAGACCGGAAGCCTGAAGGCCGAGCCCATGGCGCTGCGGAGCGTCTTCGGAGCGAATGCGTCGACTGAGCCCTTGAGCGCGAGCAGGCAGCCGGCGCCCGCCGCCTCGGATGTCCGGATGATGGCGCCGAGATTGCCTGGGTCCTGAACTGCATCCAGGCAGACCGCCAGAGCGGCATCCGGGCCGGCGAGCAGACTGTCGAGAGAGAAATGACGGCGCTCCGCCAGGACGATCAACCCCTGGCTGTTTACGGTGTCGCTGAGAGTGGCGAGCACCTCATCGGCCGTCGGAAAGATGGGACAGCCGCGCGCCTCAAGCTGGTCGAGAATCCTCTGCGATCGAGGCCCAGGTTCCGGCACGTGATAGCAGGAATGAAGGACCAGTTCCGCGGCCAGACACTCCTCGATCAGACGCTCGCCCTCGATGAAGATCAGATCCCCTTCGCGCCCGTCCCGCACCCGGCGGGCGTGCTTGAGTCTCTCGTTGGCGGGGCTGGTGATCAGCATCAGAGTGAGCGCACGGAAGTGATCATGTTCTTCAGGTTGCTGGTCGCATCGATGACGGCCGATGGCTCATATCCGCAGTGGACCATGCAGTCGCGGCACTTCGGATTTCCGCTCTTCTGCCCGTAGTTCTCCCACTGCGTCGTTTCGAGCAGCTCTTTGAAGGTCTTCGCATAGCCGTCATTGAGCAGGTAACAGGGCTTCTGCCACCCGAAGATGTTGTAATTCGGATTGCCCCACGGAGTGCAGTCGTAATCGATCTCGCCCATCAGAAACCGCAGGTAGAAGGGCGAGTGGTTAAACTGCCACTTCTTACCGCGTCCGTTCCGGGCCGGCGCCAGCACCTCGCGGAAGAGCGCCCGGGTCTGCTCCTTCTTCAGAAAATGGTCCTGATCAGGCGCCCAGGCATAGCTGTAGCCGGGCGAGATCATCATCCCGTCGACGCCTAGGTCGGCCAGGTAATCGAACATCTCGTGGAGATCCGCCGGATCCTCGCCGTCGAAGACCGTCGTATTGGTCGTCACCCGGAACCCGCGTTTCTTGGCCTCCTTGATCGCGCGGACCGCGATCTCGAAGATCCCCTCGCGATCGACCAGATGATCGTGCCGCTCCTTCATCCCGTCCAGATGGACGCTGAAGGTCAGATACGGCGACGGCTTGAACCGGTCGAGATGCTTCTCCATCAGGATGGCGTTCGAACAGAGGTAGACGAACTTCTTCCGCTCGATCATCCCGTTGACGATCGTATCGATTTCAGGGTGGAGCAGCGGCTCTCCGCCGGCGATCGTGACGATCGGAGCGCCGCATTCATCCGCCGCCCTGAAGGCATCCTCCGGCGCCATGTTCTTCTTCAGGATATCGCCCGGATACTGGATCTTCCCGCATCCGACGCACGCCAGATTGCAGCGGAAGAGCGGTTCCAGCATGAGCACCAGCGGATAACGTTTGTTTCCCTTGATCTTCTGCTTGAATATGTATGAACCGACCTTGACGGCCTGTCTGAAGGAAATCGCCATAATTCTCCTGCTTCAGTTTTTTTCTTGAGTGTAAAGAATACAGTTTCCAGTGTCCAGTTTCCAGTTTCCAGTAAAAACCGATAAATAATGTACCTGCTCAGCCCTGTTGCA
>CALBSU010000746.1 GCA_937967285.1 uncultured Acidobacteriota bacterium | reverse complement strand
AATCGCGCGTTCTCGAGACTTTTGACGCCGGGCAGTCGGGCGATCCTCGAACTCAGTTCAGGGCTGAAATGATAGGTCCGCGAGCGCGCCATCTCTGAGGTCGTAATCAGCAGGTCCGAGTTGATCATGCGTTCCATCCAGCGTGAAACCGTCTGCTGGTAACTGCGGACGTAAGCGCCGGTCGAGAAGACGAACATCAGGCCGATCATCAGCGCGCCGACCGTGGCGGATGTCCTGCCGGGCGCCTGAATCATCGAATCGACGGCGATCACGCCCTCGGAACCGAAGAATCTGTCCATGACCGGCCTCAGCGCACGCGCCGTCAGCTCAGAGAGTTTGGGGAGCAACAGGATCAACCCGAGCAGCATGAGCAGCGCATAACTGAACTGAAAGTTCAGGCCGACCTTCTGCGGACCGAATCCGATCAGCGCCAGACCGAGGCAGACCAGCAGGATCCCGACAGCGACACGTCCCCATCCCAGAACCGTTTCACTGCGCCGCGCCTCGATGTTATGAAGCGCGAGAATCGGATTGAGCCGAGACGCCGAGACCGCGGGCATCAGCGCGCCGATAATCGAGGCTCCGATGCCGATCAGAAACGAGGTCAGCGCATAATCGGGACGAAAGACCGGAGGCTGCTGCGTCGCGACATAGCTGAATATTTTCGCCGCGATTTCACTCATCACCCGTTCGGCGCCGATGGCCAGAAAATATCCCACAACGATGCCGATCGCGCTGCCGATGATGCCCATCAGCGCCGCCTCGAGAATGAACATCCAGCGGATTGCGGAACGCTCGACTCCGATGGCGCGCAGGACCCCGATCTCCTTCCAGCGCTGACTGACCGAGATGCTGAAGGTATTGAAGATGATGAAGACGCCGACCAGCAGGGCGATGAAGCTGGCGACCGTCATGCCGATGCTCATGGCTGAGATCGCGTTCTCGATGCCCTGCCCCCTCGCAGCGGGGCGCGTGACCTCGAGCCCCGCCGGAAGCCGCTCGCGAAGTCTTCGCTGCAACTCCTCGACCGGGACATCCTTATCGTTCATCAGATCGATGCGGTCGATGTTTCTGCCGCGGCCGAAGATGAACTGGGCATTGAAGACATCCATGACGGCGATCTGACCGTCGAAGACCTCGCCGATGCCCGCCGGTTTGAATACACCGCGGACGATGAAATCCTTCTTCCCCTGAGCGGTGTAGATCGGGAGTTTGTCGCCTTCAGAGAGCCCGTGCCTTTCCGCGAACTTTCTCGAAACCAGGATCGAGTCAGGCTGAGCCAGCGTGACCAGCGGATCCGCGATCTCGCTCCCCTCCTCGTCGAACTGGTACTCGCGCAGCTCCCCGTCGCCGAGCATATCCACGCCGACGATCATCAGATTGCCTTCGTCCTCGAAGGCCGTGCTGCCGAGGACCTCGATCACCGGCTGTGCAATATAGACGCCGGGAACGTCCTTGACCGTCTCCCAGACGGACTCCGGAAATCCGCCCTCGTCACCGACGATCTGCAGGGTCGCCTTGCCGGCCAGCTTTTCTATCGTCACGTTGAGCGAGGAGAGGAGAGTCTGGTTGGCGGTTCTGACGGCGAACAGGACGCTCACGCCGAGAGCGATGCCGAGCAGCGTAAGCAGCGTCCGCATGCGGTGGCGTCGCCACTGGCTGATCGTGATATCTACCAGAACGGGCAGAACGGGCAGAACGGGCAGAACGGGCAGAACGGGCGCCGTCATCAGCGGCCTCCCTCAGCCGACGATGCGCCGATCACCCGGCCGTCGCGCAACCTCAGAACGCGATCGAAGTGAGCCGCCGCTTCTTCATTATGCGTGACCATCAGGATCGTTGTGTTCATCTCCCGATGGAGTTCATCGATCAGCGACAGAATCTCGGCGCCGGTAGTCGAGTCGAGATTACCGGTCGGTTCGTCCGCCAGCAGGATGGGAGGGGAAAATATCAGCGCGCGTCCGATGGCCGTCCGCTGCCGTTCGCCCCCCGACATCTCGTCCGGTCGATGATCCAGACGGGCTCCCAGACCGACCTTCTCCATCATCGCGCCGGCACGCTTTTCGGCCTCGCGCTTCGAGACGCCCTGGAGCCTGAGCGGCAGCGCGATGTTCTCGATGGCGCTCATCGTCGGCAGCAGATTGAAGGTCTGGAAGATCATCCCGATCTTCTCCCGCCTCAGCGCCGTCCGCGAATCGTCGTCGAGCGTCGCCAGATCGACGCCATCGACAAACACCCGGCCGGTCGTCGGATCGTCCAGTCCGCAAACCAGATTGAGGATCGTCGACTTGCCCGAACCGGAGGGCCCCATGACGGCGACACGCTCTCCGCGATCAACCTCGAAATCCACGTGATCGAGAGCATGGACTACTTTGCCCCCGCCATAATCCCGCGAAACGCTGTCAAGTCTGATCATTCGCCTCACATCGCCTGATAAATGAATGCTTTTATCTGAAGGATTGCTTTCAGGAAGTGATGCCGGAGAGGTCGCCCCTCCGGCATCGATGAGTCACTGGTATGAGTCTGTCGATCTCCGGCCGATGCGTTAAAGTCTCTCGACCTTGACATCGAAGACAGAGGTATAGACCTGGCGCCCTCTCAGGAACTGGGCCCAGATACGATAGTTTCCGGGCGCCGGGAAGAACGCGTCGAAGCTCAGTTCCGGTCCACCTCGCTGCTCAGCCGCGGTCTTTTCGATGTCGATCTGCTCTTCCGGATGGGCGTGAACGGGCTGGGTCTGATCCTCGCTCAGGATCAGCATGTGCCCCCACGCGCTGAGGTACGGAATCAGATCGGTCACCGGCTGCCCGGTAGCTGCATCGCTCAGTTTGAATTTGAGAGAGTTGACCCGCCCGGAGATGAGCGGCGAAGGATCGAGCGACAGCTCGACCTTCAGATCTCCCGCCGGCTGCTTTTCGAGCGCCTCATAGATCGCCCCGAGCTTGTCGGCATTCTCGGCCGTAACCGTCTGGCCCGATACGACCCTGACCATCGCGGAATCCGGGTTCAACTTAGCGCGCTCACCGAAGACGTCTCCGTCCCAGCCGGCCATCGCCAGATGGGTCTGCAGCATCTGCGGCGCGCCTTCGAGCGGGTAGAAATCGGCGTAGACCTTGTAGAGGCCGGTCCGTTTCAGTTCCGTCTCGATGACGAAGCTGCCGTCCTTGAGCTGTTGCGGATGGATGTGCTGAAAATCGCTCAGGTCCTGACTGACCAGGAAGAGATGAAACATCCTGTCGTGCATCATCGCGAACTGGCTGACAAGCTGGTTGTTCCTCGGATTGAAGACGCTCAGATGAATTCTGATCTTCTGGTTCGGTTCGGGCACCTTCGGCGTCACCTCGAACTTGAGATTGAACTCCTCCGGGACCTTCGGCTCGACCGAGATGAGGTCCATTCCGCATCTCGGGCATTTACCCGGAGCGGCCGACCGGATATTGAGATGCATCGAGCAGGTGTACTGGCCGGCGGGATCGTCGAACCTCGCAACCACGGGCGCCGGAGGCTCCTTCTTGTTTCCCGGTGTGCCCATCAGCCAGTACGGCTTGTCGTCATCCTTCTTCGCGCCAGCCTGATCCGGCTCCTCGGAACCGCGCGCGGTGAACCTGATGTTCTCGAGCCAGCTCGCCCCGTCCGCTGTAACGACCAGCGTCGCCGTGATCTGATCCTGCGGCCTCAGCTCGCTCATCGCTTTGGCATCCTTGATCAGAAACGGCATGGTCATCGCGTCCATGTAACCCTTGATCGCTTCGTGTTTGATCGTCGCGCGATTCCGGGCCTTGTCCACTGAAACGACGACTCCGCGGAAATCGTATCGTTCCGCCTGTCCGCGCGTCGCTCCCGCCTCAGAAGCGAAAATCGCGAACAACACGGGAATCAGAATCGATACCACCGCTGACTCGATCCGACGTGTTCTCCTGACTTCCATTATTCCCTTTCCTGGATATTCGCTTTAATCACAACTGGTCAAAATGCCGGCATAATCATCTGAAATTCCGTCAAATTATAACATCCGTATCCGGATAAAGTAATCCGGCCCCGTGAGACGCATTGCCTGCACGCGCCACGGCGCCGGATTCGAGATTCCGTCGACCTCGATCACAGATTCTCGAGAATGAACTTGAGCATCATCTCGCGCATGTGACGAATCAGTTTTGGATCACGCAGACCATGCCGCGATTTCGGATAGATCATCAGATCGAACGGCTTTCCGGCTTTCTGCAGCTCATAGATGAACTGGACCGAATTCTGCATGTGGACGTTATCGTC
>CALBSU010000745.1 GCA_937967285.1 uncultured Acidobacteriota bacterium | reverse complement strand
CTGTTTCGCAGATGGACGTAGAAGACTCCAGCAGGATCGAAAGCCGGTTTCAGCGCAACACTTACATCGTCATCGTGCTCGCGCTGGCTGCGGGGTTTTACTGGTCAGGATTGAGGATGGCGATGGGCGTGGTGCTCGGAGGAGCGCTCTGCCTGTTCAATATCCGATGGCTGCGAGGCAGCGTTCGCGGCATTCTGGGTTACGCCGCAGCGGAGCAGACAGGCCGCGTCCCCTCCTGGACCGCGTCGAAATTCATCCTGAGATATCTGATCGTCGGGATGGTGATAGCGGCAGCAGTCTGGAGCGGCGATTTTCATCCGCTCGGCATCGGAGTCGGATTTTCGGCTTTCGTCGGAAGCGTGATGATCGAGGCGGGATATCAGATCTACCTGTTTCTCGCCGGCAAAGAGCAAATATCTGAAGAATAATTTCTTCCGTTTATACTTATAAATATGATGCTATTGAATCTGATACAGGGGCACGGCGCCGAGGCAGCCGGACATGGCGGGGGCGAGGCGGCGCATGCCGAGCACGTCCCGATCATCGTCGAGAAGCTCAACGAATGGTTCGGACCGGCGGTCTTCGAAATGCAGAAGGCGATCATGCCGCCGATCTACAAGGCGCTCAAGATCTTCGGTGATCACTGGCCGGGCGAGGGCATGACCTACGATCAATATGTCCATGCCGGCAACCTCCCGATTCCATCTCACGTCGTGATGTTTCTCTTCGTCGTGCTGGTGGCGGTGGTAATCCTCTATTTCGTTCGCGGCAAACTGTCGGCTGAGTCGCCGTCGAACCGTCAGCAGGGGCTCGAAGTCGGAGTCGAAGCTGTCCGGAGCCTGCTCTCGGATCTTGTCGGTGAAGGCGGGATGAAGCACTTCCCTGTCGTCGCGACCTTCGGCATTCTGATCCTGATCTCGAATCTGACCGGGCTGCTGCCCGACATGATCGCGCCGACGGCCAATTTCAACATGACGCTGGCGCTGGCTCTGACTTCGTTCCTCTATTACAACTATGTCGGAATCAGAGAGAACGGACTGTTCGGGCACCTCAGGCATTTCGCAGGTCCCGTGGTCTGGCTGGCGCCGCTGATGTTCCCGATCGAGATCGTCAGCAACCTGGCGCGTATTATGAGCCTGAGCATGCGACTGTTCGGCAACATCTACGGCGAGGAGCAGGTCAGCGGAGCGATCGCCAACATCGTCCAGTTCGTCGTACCGGCTCTGCTGATGCCGCTCGGACTGCTGACATCGGTCCTGCAGACATTTATTTTCATTGTGCTCTCGATGGTCTATCTCGGCGAGGTCTCGCACCACGAGGAAGGTCACGGCGAGCACGGGCAGGCGGCCGCCGCCCATTGAAGTTCGAGCGCCGAAAGCTCGGCGCTCTTTAACCGGGATGCTTCAAACGGAAGCCCGGCTTCATCATAAACCTGAGGCGTAAACGCAGCGTGGAGCCTGCAGTCCCCCAGGACATGCAGTGTAAACCTGGCGTCGCTATCATCCCGAAGCCGGCATTCGAAGCGAAAGCATCCTTTGAATCAACACTCTTTCAAAGGAGTAATCATGAAACGCAATCTGATTCGTCTGGGACTGAGCCTGATGGCTGTCCTCTTCACTGCGATTCCGGCCTTCGCGCAGGAGCCCGCCGCCCAGAGCGCCAACCACAACAGCGGTCTCGGCTACATCGCCGCCGTCGTCGGTTTCGCCATCGCGGCCGGCCTGTGCGGACTCGGCCAGGGCAAGATCGCCGCTTCCGCCTGCGAGGGCATGGCCCGCAACCCGAGCGCCTACAACCGCGTTCAGCTCGCGCTGATCCTCGGTCTGGCGTTCGTCGAGACGCTGGTCATCTTCACCTTCGTCGTCGTCCTGCTCAAGGTTCCCAATCCGTAAGAATCCGGGAAAGCCTGGGAGCACCTGGGAGCGCCGAGCACCAGCTCGGCGCTATTTTTTAGTCAATAACGCCGAGCTGGTGCTCGGCGCTCCCAGGGACTCCCAGGCGCTCGCAGGCGCTCCTTCAACTCGTCACATTCCGGGACTTCTCCCGGTGCCTCTCGAAAGCCAGATCGATCAGCCTGTCGATCAATTCCGAATATCCAATCCCAGTCGCTTCCCACAATTTCGGGTACATACTGATTGAAGTGAAACCGGGCATGGTGTTGATCTCATTGACGATCAGCCTTTCAGTTCCGCGTTCAAGGAAGAAGTCGACGCGCCCGAGCCCCGAGCCGTCGACGGCCTTGAAGACGCGGACTGCCATCTCGCGGATCTGGCGCGTCAGGTCTTCTCCGAGTTCGGCCGGGATGACAAGTCTGGCTCCGTTATCATTAATATACTTCGCCTGATAATCGTAGAAGTCCGCGGACTGCGGGACGATCTCGCCGGGCAGGCTGGCCACGGGATCATCGTTGCCGAGCACGCTGACCTCGATCTCGCGCGCATCGACTCCGCGTTCGACGACGACCTTGCGATCGTATCTGGCAGCCAGTTCGATCGCGGCTCGCAGCGACGCCATGTCGACCGCCTTCGAAATCCCGACCGACGATCCCAGGTTGGCAGGTTTGACGAAACACGGGAAGCCGAGAGTTTCGACTATCCCGGCTTCAACGCCCTCGGGATCCCGCTCCCATTCGGTCCTCAGAAAATGCGTGAACTCGACCACGGGAAGCCCGGCTTCGCGGAAGAGGCGTTTCATGAAGACCTTGTCCATGCCGACCGAGGAGGCTAGAACGCCGCAGCCGACGTAGGGGATATCGGCCATCTCGAACAGTCCCTGAATTGTTCCGTCCTCACCGTAAGTTCCATGCAGAACCGGAAAGATGACATCGATTCTGTCGCGACCGATCGAATTGTCTTCGCTCGTGAATCGCGCCAGTCCGTGTTCGGTGGGATCGCCGTAGATGGCTACGCGATGATCGGCATGCTCGAGGACCGCGCTCGGCAGAAGCATCGAGGATTCGCCAGAGGCGAGCCACTTGCCTTCGCGCGTAATGGCGATCGGGATTATGTCGTACCTGGTCCGGTCGATGGCATTGATGACCGATTCGGCCGAGCGAAGCGAGATTTCATGCTCTCCGGAGCGGCCGCCGAAGACCACTCCGACTCTGATCTTATTGGACAATCGATTCTCCAGTCAGGAAACCGGCTCACATGATCTTTTTGCCGAAGGCCGAGATGATCAGTCCGACGCCGAGTTCAGCCGTGCGGTTAGAGACATCGAGGATGGGATTGATCTCGGTCAGTTCAAATGAAAGCATCTTGCCCGAATCGGCGACCTTCTCCATCGCGAGGTGGCTTTCACGGAACGTCGGGCCGCCCGGCACTGGGGTGCCGACACCCGGAGCATAGTCGGGATCGACGAAATCCATATCCATCGTCACGTGGAACCCCGCAGTCCGTCTCGACGCCAGCCACATCGCTTCGTCCATGACGGCGCTCATGCCGCGCTCATCGAGCTCGCGCATGGTGATGATTCGGATACCCGAAGCCTTGAGTGCAACAGCCTCATCCGGATCGACGCTTCGCGCGCCGATCAGCACGCAATCCTCAGGATGAACTTTCGGAGCGAAACCTCCGATGTGCGTCAGTTCGTTGGCACCGTGACCGAGGATCGCCGCGAACGGCATGCCGTGGATGTTGCCGGAAGGCGACGTCTCGGGAGTGTTCATGTCGCCGTGAGCATCGAACCAGATCACGCCGACCTTCTGTTCGCGCTTGTTGTGGAACGATGCCAGGCCGGAAACGCTGCCGATGGCGATCGAGTGATCGCCGCCGAGGATGATCGGTATCGACCCTATCTCGAGCGCCGCCTCGACCTTCTCCGCCAGGATCTCGCAGGCGCTGGCGATCTCCGGCAGATACTTCAGCCGCGGATCGGTGTTCGTCATCATCTCAGCCCCGCGAACCGGGATGTTCCCCTCGTCGATCACTTCATATCCGAGTTCCTGCAGGCGCTCGTTGAGATCGGCCACTCGAACCGCCGACGGTCCCATGTCGACCCCGCGCCTGTCCGCCCCCAGATCCATCAGGACACCGATGATTGTTACTTTTCTTCTGTTCATATCTATAGGAAGTAGAAAGTAGAAAGTAAAAAGTAGAAAGTAGCTGCCCAGCCCGCGGAGCGGGCGTAAGAACTTAGCCCGGGGTGAAGCGAGGCTAAACTCTGTCGCCCGCTCCGCGGGCTTGATATGAGAATGTCCCGCTAAGGGGCTGAACAGTTACAAGTAAAAAGTAGAAAGTGCGAATTAGCATAAACCGAACTTTGGAAACTGCATTCGCTTTCTACTTTCTACTTTTTACTTTCTACTGATTATTTCACCGCCTTGACCAGCGTGAAGACCCTGTCGTGCCGCGAGCGCCTGCGGAGTCCGCGAAACATGACCTGGCTGAAACCGGCCCCTGTCAGGAGTCCCATCATCTCTTCAGTGGTCCGGAACTCGGCGTTGGCCTCTTTCTCGTCGCGGCGG
>CALBSU010000744.1 GCA_937967285.1 uncultured Acidobacteriota bacterium | reverse complement strand
ATGCGATAGGCCGCCTGCGTGAACTCCGGCGTGTACCCGAGCAGCATGAGCATCGGCACGAAGACCGGCGCCATGATCGCCCATTTCGCCGATGCGCTGCCCATAAACAGGTTGATGAAGGCCGAGACGAGGACGAAGGAGAGGATCAGCGGGACGGGACCCAGACCCGATGAACGGAGCAGGTCGGCTCCCTTGACCGCCAGAATCAGCCCGAGATTGGTCCAGTTGAAGAAGGCCACGAACTGCGCCGCGAAGAAGACCAGAACCAGATAGGTGCCGAGCGTCGCCATCGACTTGCCCATCGACTTGACCACGTCCTCGCTGCCGTGAATCGTTCTGGCTCCCAGACCGTAGGCGATTCCGGTCAGCGCGCCGAAGATGAAGATCAGCGCGACGATCCCGGACATAAACGGCGATCTGAGCAGGCCGCCGGTCTCAGGATCCCGCAGAAAGCCGTTCCCAGGAACAGTCCCCCACAGGATGATCGCCGTCAGGATGACCAGCGCGATCAGTGCGAATCGCAGGCCTCGCCGCTCATCAGCGCTGATCTCCGTCAGTTCCTCGGATTTTTCGCTTCCCTTGTACTCTCCCAGGCGCGGGACGACTACCTTCTCGGTGACCCAGGTTCCGACCGCCGAGATGACGAAGGTCGAGGCAGCCATGAAATAGTAGTTGCTGGCAGGATTGACCTGATAGGTCGGAATGACGATCTTGGCCGCTTCCTCGGACAGGCCGGCGAGCAGCGGATCGACGGTCCCGAGCAGCAGATTGGCGCTGTATCCGCCCGAGACTCCCGCGAATGCCGCAGCCATCCCCGCGATCGGATGCCTGCCTACAGCCAGAAAGATTACCGCCGAGAGCGGAACCAGCAGCACATACCCGACCTCGCTCGCCGCGTTCGACATCACCCCCGCGAAGACGATGAAGAAGGTCAGCAGACGCTTCGGCGCCGAGAGAACCATCAGCTTGAGCGCCGATCCGATCAGTCCGCTTCCCTCAGCCACGGCGATCCCCATGATCGCCACCAGCACCGTCCCGAGCGGAGCGAAACCCGTGAAATTGGTCACCAGGCTCGTCAGCATCCGGTGCAGTCCCGGTATCGTCAGCAGGCTCACCGCCTCGACCGCCTTGCCCGTCCCCGGATGAACCACCGTCAGATCGAACCTTGCGGCTACACCCGAGACGAGGATCACCAGACCGGCCAGAATGGCGAAGAGTACGGCGGGATGCGGCAGCGCATTGCCGCCTCTCTCGATCAGTCCAAGGATTCGATTGAGCATGGTGAGTAGAAAGTAGAAAGTAAAAAGTAGAAAGTAGAAAGTAAAAGAAGAGAGAAAAAAGTGAAAATCGGGTTATGAATGCGGCATCCCGTTAACCCTTTCTACTTTTTACTTTCTACTTTCTACTTGATTATTTCCCTGACCTTCGTCCCGATATCGGCCGGGCTTTTGACTACGTGGATGCCGGCGGCCTCCATAGCTGCCATCTTTTCGGACGCGGTGCCCTTGCCGCCGGAGATGATCGCTCCGGCATGGCCCATCCGGCGTCCCGGAGGCGCCGTCTGACCGCAGATGAATCCAACGACAGGCTTTTTGACGTGATCCCTGATGTACTCGGCCGCCTCTTCCTCCGCCGATCCGCCGATCTCGCCGATCATGACGATCGCATCGGTGTCAGGATCCTCGTTGAACAATTTGACCGCATCCCGCTGCGTCGTGCCGATCACCGGATCGCCTCCGATGCCGATGCAGGTCGACTGCCCGATCCCGAGCGCCGTCAACTGTCCGACCGCCTCGTATGTCAGCGTCCCGCTGCGCGAGACCACTCCGACGCGTCCCTCGAGATGAATCCGCGCCGGCATGATCCCAACCTTGCACTTGCCCGGCGAGATGACTCCCGGACAGTTCGGGCCGATCAGACGCACGTCCTTGTCCCTGATGAAGTCATAGGCCTTGACCATGTCCAGCGCCGGAATCCCCTCGGTGATGCAGACGATCAGCGATATCCCTCCGTCTGCCGCTTCCATGATCGCGTCAGCCGCGAATGCCGGCGGAACATAGATCACTGAGGCGTTCGCCCCCGTCTCCTCCACCGCATCACGCACCGTGTTGAAGACCGCGAATCCCTCATGCGTCGTCCCGCCCTTGCCCGGCGTCACTCCGCCCACGATGTTCGTCCCATACTCCCGCATCTGCAGCGCATGAAAGGTCCCTTCCTTGCCCGTCAAACCCTGCACTATCAGACGCGTGCTCTTGTCTACAAGTACGCTCAATTCGCCTCCTGATTATTGCTGATTGTCCGTTAACGCCATTAATGAAGACTCGCAGCATAGCATAGCGAATTTTCAAAACGCAAAAGCGCCCCGCACGCCCCCGCTTCTTCACATTTCCGTCGCGAACCCTTCAAGTAAGTGTCCACTTACAAAAAGTCCTTGCCTGGGCGCGGGGAAGTGTGGTAAGTAAGTGCATACTTACAAGTGGGAGGGGAGAGAATCAGATTGGGTGGAGCAGGGAGGATGATGGATCGGAAGCGGGAAGAAGAGATTGAGAGCCGGCCGTCGGTCAGGATGGCGGCGGAGGACCGGCGTCAGCAGATACTTGATGTGGCTGTCGAGTTGTTTTCGCAGAAAGGGTTTCGCGGGACGACGACGAAGGAGATCGCGCAGGCTGCGGGGGTGAACGAGGCGATCATCTTCAGGCATTTCGCGACCAAGGGCGATCTGTACACGGCGATCATGGACCGGAAGGCGTCATCGGGCAACGTCAGGGCGATGCAGGAGAAAGTGACGCGTGCGATGGAGGAGGGCAACGACCGGCAGGTCTTCGAGACGCTGGCCTTTCATATGCTGGAGTTTCATGAGCACGACGATTCGGCCATGAGGCTGTTGCTCTACAACGCGCTCGAGGGCCATGAACTCGCCGATATGATCTTTCGTAATCACATCCAGCGGACGCATCGGATGATGGCCGATTATGTCGAGAAGCGGATCGCGGACGGCGCTTTCCGCGACGTGGACCCGATGACCGCCGTGCGGTGTTTCCTGGGTATGGTCATCAACCAGATCATGCATCGGAAATTCTTCGATCGCGAGATGGGGCCGGTGACCGATCTCTCGAGCAGGGAAGCGGCCGGTCGCTTCGCCGATCTGATCCTTGCCAGTCTTAAAAACAATGAGGGAGGACGTTCAGCGCGTCCCGCCCGCAAATCGAGGAGCTGAAGCTCCCGTCAATTTGACAATACTATTAATAGATATCAACCGAGGGGAATCATGCAGGAGAAGGAGATTGGTTTGAACGATATTTCACAAAACGGCGTTCGCCGGAGGAGCGGGCGGCTGTGGCTGGTCCTTGGAGTGATCGCGGTCCTGATAGTGGTTGTGGCCGGGCTGATGAAGTTCCGGAATCAGGATGCGGTCGCGGCGAACGATGCGCAGCCTGCGGCGACGGCTGAGCCGCCGGTATCGGTAACGACCGCGGCGGCGATATCGCGGGGGTTGCAGCGGAGCGTCGAGGCGGTCGGGTCACTGGCGGCTGACGAAGAGGTGGTGGTGGCGGCGCAGGTGGCGGGTGAGCTGTCGCAGTTGAGCGTCGATTTCGGGAGCTATGTCGGTCAGGGGCAGGTGATTGCGGTGATCGACCAGCGGGATGCGAAGCTGAAGGTCGAGCAGGCTGAAGCGACGTTGAAGCAGACGATGGCCCGGTTGGGGATGCGCGAGGGCGAGCGTTACGATCCGCAGCAGAATGCCGAGGTCAAGGTGGCGAAGGCGGCGCTCGACTGGGCGAAGCTGGATCTGGACCGTGCGACGAAGCTGATCGAGAACGGGGACGTGGCGCGGTCGGTCTACGATCAGTCGATGATCAATCATGCCTCGGCGCAGGCGAGATATCAGGCGGCGCTGGATGCGGTCAATCAGCAGCTGGCGCTGGTCGAGCAGCAGCGTGCGGCGCTGGCATTGGCGCGGAAGACGATCACCGACACGGT
>CALBSU010000743.1 GCA_937967285.1 uncultured Acidobacteriota bacterium | reverse complement strand
GCAAGGTCGCCGCCCTGCCCGTCCTGGCCGCCGTCATCCTCTTCGCCCTCACTCCACTGATCAGAAAACTGATGGGCAAAGTAAGATAAGAGTAGAAAGTAAAAAGTAGAAAGTAGAAAGTACGAAGTGATATGGGCATTTCCATTTTACTTTGTACTTTATACTTTATACTTTGTACTTTACTTTCTACTTTCTACTGACCTGGGGAGTCATATGAAATCGCGTGATCTTCTTTTCATCTTTATCGTCCTGGCAGTGGTGGGCGGGCTCTATTTCCTGTCGACCAAGAACAAGGCCCGTCCGATGCCCGCCCAGCCGGCGGAGCATCTGACCGTGACGGAGCGCAAGGACTGCCTCAAGTGCCATCTGCCCGATACTCTGGCAAATCTTGAGATTCAGCACAAGCATCCCGGAAAATGGCGTGACGAGCGCGTCAGTTGTCTGCTCTGCCATACCGCGCCGAAGGCCGACTGATGCCGCCCGGACGACCATCAACCAGCAATACGGATAACAATCATGGCTAAAACCACCAGAAGAAAAATTACGAAACCACCAGCATACAAGAACTACATCGGCGGGAAGTGGGTCAAACCTCAGAGCGGCGAATGGATGGAGAACCGCAATCCCGCGGACCGTCGCGATCTGATCGGGCTCTTCCCGTCGTCGGACGCGGAGGACGTCGAGCAGGCGGTAAGCGCCGCCGCTGAGGCGCTTCCGACCTGGAAGGCGACTCCGGCGCCGAAGCGGGCCGAGATGCTCTACCGGCTCGGCCAGATCCTGATGGCCGACAAGCAGCAGTACTCGACCGACATGACGCGCGAGATGGGCAAGGTCCTCAAGGAGACGCAGGGCGACGTGCAGGAGGCGATCGATATGACCTTCTACACCGCCGGCGAGGGGAGGCGGCTCCACGGGTATACGACGCCGTCCGAGCTGCAAAACAAGTTGGCGATGTGCGTCCGCCAGCCGATCGGAACCTGCGGCCTGATCACGCCGTGGAACTTTCCGATGGCCATCCCGTCCTGGAAGATGATGCCGGCGCTGATCTGCGGAAACACGGTGGTCATCAAACCGGCCGAGGACACGCCGCTCTCGACGATCAACCTGGTCAAGGCGGCCGAGGCGGCCGGCATTCCGCCGGGCGTGATCAACATCGTCATGGGCTACGGCCCGCCGGTTGGGTCCCCGCTGGCGGCGCATCCCGGCGTGAGGCTCGTCTCGTTCACCGGTTCGACCGACACCGGAAGGACCGTGGCCACCATCGCCGCCCAGCACGACAAGATCTGCTCGCTCGAGATGGGCGGCAAGAACGCCATCATGGTCATGGACGACGCCGATCTCGAACTGGCGGTCGAAGGAACCATCTGGGGCGCTTTCGGAACCACCGGACAGCGCTGCACCGCATCGTCGCGGATCATCATTCACAAAAAGGTCTATCGCAAATTCGTCGACCTGGTGACCGATCGCGCGCGGCGCCTGAAGATCGGAAACGGGCTGGCTCGCGATGTCGAAATGGGACCTGTGATCAACGAAAAAGCCGTCGAGAAGATCCTCTACTACATCGAGGTCGGACAGAAAGAGGACGGCGCCAAACTCCATCTCGGCGGGAACCGCCTGACCGAAGGGGATTACAGGCATGGCTATTTCATCGAGCCGACCATCTTCACCGACGTTCACCCGCGGATGCGCATCGCGCAGGAGGAGATCTTCGGCCCGGTTCTGAGCATCATCCCGGTGAAGGACTTCGAACAGGCCGTCGAGATCGCCAACGGAGTCAAGTACGGCCTCTCGGCCTCGATCTACACCCGCGACGTCAACCGCGCGATGAAGGCCGCCGAACTGGTCAATACCGGCATCTTCTATGTCAACTCATCGACCATCGGCGCCGAAGTTCACCTGCCCTTCGGCGGCACCAAAGCCACCGGCAACGGCCACCGCGAGGGCGCCATGGCCTCATCGCTCGATGTCTTCTCGGAATGGAAATCGGTCTATATCGATTACAGCGGGAAGCTGCAGAAGGCGCAGATAGATAATCAGTAAAAAGTGGAAAGTAGAAAGTAGAAAGTAGAAAGTAAAAAAAAATATCCTTTAACAAAATGACTTGCCATAGAAATAATCGGGTATATTTCAAAACTGGCGTTTTCTTTCTACTTTTTACTTTTTACTTTTTACTTTCTACTTACTACGGCCTTAAAGGAAGGTAGACAATTATGATAGTCGGGTTACCAAAAGAGATCAAAGACAACGAATATCGGGTCGGGATGACGCCGGCCGGAGTGAGAACGCTGAGCGATGCCGGGCACACGGTGCTGGTCGAGCGGAGCGCGGGAGAAGGCAGCGGGATCACCGACGATGAATACATTACCGCGCACGGAAAGATCGTCGATACGGCGGATGAGGTGTGGGAACGCGCCGAGATGATCGTCAAGGTCAAGGAACCGGTCGGGCCGGAGTACAAGCGGATGCGCGAGGGGCAGTTGCTCTTCACCTATCTGCACCTGGCGCCGGATGTGAAGCTGACTCAGACGATGATCGAGCGCAAGGTGACCGGGATCGCTTACGAGACGATCACCAACGACGAGGGGCATCTGCCGCTGCTGACGCCGATGTCGGAGGTGGCCGGGAGGATGGCGGTCCAGGTCGGCGCGCACTACCTTCAGAAGCCGGAAGGCGGGCGCGGAGTGCTGATGGGAGGCGTCCCGGGCGTGCTGCCGGCCAAGGTGGTCATCATCGGCGGCGGAGTGGTCGGGATCAATTCGCTCAAGATGGCGATCGGACTCGGCGCGCACGTGGTCATCCTCGACAAGAACCTCGAACGGCTGCGTTATCTTGACGACATCTTCGGCGCCAAGATCAGGACGCTCATGTCGAATCCGTTCACAGTCCAGGAAGCGATCGCGAACGCCGATCTGGTGGTCGGAGCGGTGCTGGTACCGGGAGCTTCGGCGCCGATGCTGGTGACGCGCGAGATGCTCAAGTCGATGAACAGGGGCGCCGTGATCGTCGATGTGGCGGTCGACCAGGGAGGCTGCATCGAGACGACGCGGCCGACGACGCACAGCGATCCGACCTTCTACGTCGAAGAGGTGCTCCATTACTGCGTCGCCAACATGCCGGGCGCGGTTCCGCGGACATCGACCTTCGCGCTGACCAACGCCACTCTGCCTTTCGCCCTCAGACTGGCCAACAGAGGCTTCAAGGATGCGATCGCTTCGGATCGGCATCTCAAGGAGGGCGTCAACACCTATGCCGGCCACATCACCTACGAAGCCGTGGCCGAATCGCAGGGTCAGCCCTGGAAATCACTGGACGAGCTGCTCTAATGGCGAAGGGTATCAAAATCATCGGGATCGAACCGGACTCGCTGGCCGAGGAACTCGACCTGCGACCGGATGATCGCATCTGGACGATCAACGGCAAGCGGGTCCGGGACGCGCTCGATTTCAAATTCATGACCGCGGGCGAAGAGGTCCTGACGCTCGAGGTGATCAAGGCCGACGGCGAGGAATGGGAGATCGAGGTCGAGAAGGACGAGAGCGAAAGCTGGGGGATCGACTTCGAGCCGATGACCCCGCGCCAGTGCGGCAACGACTGCATCTTCTGCTTCATCCAGCAGAATCCGGAAGGATCGCGGCCCTCGCTCTGGGTGCGCGACGAGGACATCCGGTTCTCGTTCATGTACGGCAACTATTCGACTCTCAGCACGATCTCGAAATCCGAGGTCCAGCGGGTGATCGAACAGCGCCTGACGCCGCAGTACGTCTCGGTCCACACGACCGACATCGAACTGCGATCGTACATGCTCGGAATCGAGAAGCGGATCGACGTCATGGCCCAGATGAAGCATTTCATCGATCACGGGATCGAGATCCACGCCCAGGTCGTGCTCTGCCCGGAGATCAACGACGGCGAGCATCTGGTCAAAACCATCCGCGACCTTGCCTCGCTTCATCCGGGCATCGTCTCGACCGCCATCGTCCCGCTCGGGATCACCGACAAGCACAAGTATCGTGACCGGCTGACGGCCGTGACCGACGAGTACTGCGCCGGGATCATCGACCTCGTCACGCCGATCCAGGAAGAGCTCAAAGGCAGGATCGGAACGGTCTTCGCCTTCCTCGGCGACGAGTTCTACATCCGTGCAGGCCGCCCAATTCCGGATAAATCGCACTACCGGATCATCCGCGGCTCGGCGGCGGAGGACGACGAATATCCGCAGATCGAGGACGGCGTCGGAATGGTTCGCCAGTTCTTCGACGCGCACGAACGCCGCATGAAGCAGCTCAGGCGGATGAGGAAGCGCGGTGAGTTCACCGAGGAGCAGGCGCGCCGGATCCACGGCACTCTGGCGACGGGGCTGATCTTTCATCCGATGCTCGAGCAGGCCGTGGCCGAGATCAACGCCGAGTTCGGAACGCGATTGCACGTCGCGGCGGTCGAGAGCAGGTTCTTCGGCGAGGGAGTGACCGTCGCCGGGCTGCTTTCGGGAATGGACTTCCTGGCTGCGCGCGACAGGTTCAGGGGAGATTTTCTGATGATCCCCCCGCACAGCTATCGCGAGCACGATCATCGCTTCCTCGACGGAATGACCGTCCAGGAGCTGACCGCGGAACTCGTCCTGCCGATCAAACGGAACTGGAACGACCTGCTCGGCATCGACGAGACGGAATCCGCTCACCGGACCATACTCTCTCACGATTACGGTTCGGTCACATCGGTTACGGTATAATACCCGCTATGCACACGGAAGAAGCGGTACAATCCCGATTGATCGAGATGTACGAGGCGCGCGAGGAGATCCTGAGCCGGATCAATCCCGACGCCGTCAGCATCATCGACATCGACAAGTTCCTGCAGGGAGCGGTGACGGAGGTCGGACAGCGGCTGGCCGTCGACCGATGCAACGTCATCACGCCTTCAGCGGACGGCGGATTCCGCGTCAGCCACGAGTACCTCGGCGACGACAGCCTGACGCCGGGACTCGGGCTCAACATCCCGACGACGCTCGTCCCGCTCGAAACCATCAGGAAATACCTGCCGCGGGCGCGCCACTACTCGATCGACGACAGCCATTCCGCCAGCATCCCGATCTGGGTGCGGACCACACTGCAGTTGATCGGAACACGGTCGGTTCTTGTCGCCCCCTTCATCCACAGCGGAGAACTGCTGGGAGTGATGGGGCTGCATTACTGCCACGCTCCGCACAAATGGACCGAGACCGAGATAAAACTGGTCGAATGGCTTGCCAGCCAGGTCTCCGTCGGGCTGCAGTACAACCGCCTCTACAACGAGAAGGAGAAGGAGGTCGAGATCACCCGGCTCCTGCTCGAGATCTCGAACGACATCAATACCCGGACCGATTTCAACGAGATCTCGACCTTCGTCATCGACCGCGCGCTCGAACTGCTCAAGGCCGATTACGGGTGCATAGCGATCCTCGACGCACACGGCGAGCAGCTCCATTTCGATGAACTGCGCGCGCGACGAGGTTTCGACCTGCGGAAATCGATCGAGACGAAGTTCCGCGAGCCGCGCTCTCTGCGATTGCCGGACCATCCGGCCGTTCGCGAACTGCTCGACGAAGGCCGGACGCTCAAGCTGGAGGACGCCCGCCAGTCGCCCCTCGCGCGGTATCTCTTCTCTCAGGTCATCCGGGGGAAATCGGCGCTCGTCTCTCCGATCGCCATCAAGGAACGCGTGCTCGGAATCATCGCCGTGGTCTGGCACGCAGAGTCGACCAAATTCTCCGACTACGACGTGCAGCTCCTCAACGGCATCTCTAGCCAGATCGCCGTCGCCCTCGAAAAGGACCGCCTCGCGGCTGAGGTGATCAGGCTCAAACGGCAGCTCAACGATGCCCGCGCCGGCGAACGGATCATCGGATCATCGCCCAAGATCCGGCGCGCCATCGAGATGGGGCTCTCGGTCGCCGACAGCAACACCACCGTTCTTCTGCAGGGAGAGTCCGGGACCGGCAAGGAGCTCATCGCCAGCCTGATTCAGTTCAACTCGCGGCGCGCCTCGCTCCCGTTCATCAAGATCAACTGCGGCGCAATTCCGCCCAGCCTGCTCGAGACCGAACTCTTCGGCCACGAACGCGGCGCCTTCACCGACGCCCGCTCCCGCCGAATCGGCCGCTTCGAGGAGGCCAGCGGAGGAACGCTCTTCCTCGACGAGATCGGCGAGATGAGCCTCGCCGCACAGGTCAGCCTGCTCCGCGTCCTGCAGGACGGCGAGTTCTCGCGCGTCGGCGGCAACGAGGTCCTCAAGACCGATGTCCGCGTCATCGCCGCCACGAATAAGGATCTGGAAAAGGAGATCGAGGAGGGAAGATTCAGACGCGATCTGTTCTACCGGCTCAACGTCTACCCGATCGTCCTCCCGCCTCTCAGAGAACGCCCCGAGGACATCGAACAGCTCGTCGCCTATTTCATCGAACGCTATCAGCAGAAGAGCGGCAAACGCGTCAGCGGCATCAACGACCGGGCGCTGCACATGCTCAAGAGCTATCCCTGGCCGGGCAACGTCCGCGAACTCGAAAACTGCATGGAACGGGCCGTCATCGTCGCCTCGGGACGCACCATCACCGAAAACGACCTGCCCGAGGCCATCCGCGCCGCCGCCACGCCCGACCAGATCAGTTCGGTCGAGATCTCGATCCCGCTCACCATGGCTGAGGTCGAGCAGATCATCATCAATCGAACGCTACTCTACACCAACGGCGACAAGGCCAAGGCTGCGCGCCTCCTCGGCATCGGCCGGAAAACACTGTATCGAAAACTGGAAGAACAGAAGTGATCCTGATTCGCCAGGAGATTTGGACTCCACGAGATTCCGACGCCAAGGAATGCCAAGAATCATCAGGGAAGAAAATCCCGCATTTGCATCCAACCGACGAGTTTCCAGTGAGGATTAACTCAGGCATTGATATCCTTACAAAGATCCTGGCAACCCTTGGCGTCTTGGCGTCGGAATCTCCTGGTCAATCATGAAAACGCATCGAGGCCGGTGATGTGCTTGCCGATGACGAGCATGTGGACTTCGTGCGTTCCCTCGTAAGTGTAGACCGATTCGATATTGCACATGTGGCGCATGATCGGATAGTCGCCGGTGATGCCGTTGCCGCCGAGGACGGTCCGGGCGATCTGGGCGCACTCTCTGGCGACGGCCACGTTGTTCATCTTGGCCATCGAGACGTGGGCCGGCTGCAGTTCGCCGCGGTCCTTCATCCTTCCGATCTGCAGGCAGAGCAGTTGCGCCTTGCAGATCTCAGTGTACATTCTGACCAGCTTCTCCTGCGTCAACTGGAACGAACCGATCGGTCTGTTGAACTGGACGCGCTGCTTCGAGTATTCGACGGCCGTCTCGAAGCACGAGATCGCCGCTCCGATCGCGCCCCAGGCGATGCCGTACCGTGCCTGCGTCAGGCACATCAGCGGGCTCTTGAGCCCCTTGCTGCCCGGCAGAATGTTCTCCTCCGGAATCAGGCAGTCCTGAAAGAAGAGCTCTGAGGTGACCGAGGCCCTCAGCGACAGCTTGTGCTTGACCTCGGGCGCGGTGAATCCCGGCGTGCCCTTCTCGACTATGAACCCGCGGATCGTGTCGTCATCGGTCTTCGCCCAGACGATGGCGATGTCGGCGATCGTCCCGTTGGTGATCCACGCCTTGCTGCCGTTGAGCAGCCATCCATCCTTGACCTTCTTCGCACGCGTCTTCATGCTCCCCGGATCCGACCCGGCATTCGCCTCCGTCAGTCCGAAACAGCCGATCACCTTCCCCGCCGCCATCTCAGGCAACCATTTGCGCTTCTGCTCCTCGCTGCCGAATGCGTATATCGGATACATGCAGAGCGAGCTCTGAACCGAAACGAAACTTCGCAGCCCTGAGTCCCCCGCCTCCAGCTCCTGCGTCGTCAACCCGTAGACCACGCTGTTGACGCCCGCGCAACCGTACTCCTCGGGCAGGGTCATCCCGAGCAGCCCCAGATCCGCTATCTCCGGTATCAGCTCCTTCGGAAACCGCCCCTCCTCGTAACACTCCATAATGATCGGATTGACCCGCTCACGGACGAAATCCCTCACCGTCTGCCTCGACAGCTTCTCCTCGTCCGAAAGCTGGGCATCAAGCCTGAAAAAATCCAGATCTATCGCACTCATTATTACTCTCCCTTGCTATGCAATACGTTCTTATTATTCCGATTACATCTTTTCGATAATGCTCTCTAAATCAGTTCCAGATTAAGTGAAAGCCGGGCCTCTGATCAAGATGCCCGGCAACTATTCCGCGATCAGCCGGCCTCGCGCGTTCTAAGTTGAAATTAATATCAGGTATCCCGGCCGGTACATCTAATTTAATGGAAAGAACATCGAAAAGTAGCATTTAGAGGGTGAAATAGAGAATCGAGTAAAAATAGTGACTGAAGAACAACTCTGTCAGTCTAAACGTAACGCAAGAAAGAGGATTTACTCCGTTCTGCGATCAGCGTCAAAGAAAGGGCATCTTGATTTTGCCCCGTTCGAAGATTAGTATTTAGGCTAGAGGTGAGCTGAGAATGAAAATTTGTCCAACGTGCAAGCAAGAGTTTCCGAACGGGTTCCAGTATTGCCCGAACGATACCGATCAACTGATGACGAAGGATGAGTTCGTGCGTCATACGGTATCGTTGAGAGCTGCACAGCCCTCAACGACTGTTCAGCCGGAGAAGAAGGCCGAGCAGACGACAGTCGAGGTGATTCCGATCACGAATCCGTTTGCGGGGAGCACGTCCGCGGGACACATCGAGACGACCGCGCCGACCGTCAGTGAGGCGCCGAATCCGACCCCGAGAAAGACCGAGCAAATTCAGAGGCCGAACGTCGTTCCGGCCGCCGAGGAGCCGGTTGTCAAACCGCCGGTTCAGACCGCGCCGGCTGCCGCAAGAAACGTCACGCAGCCCGTCACCACTCCGATTGCGGCCACAAACGGGCGCAAGGAGAGCGACGAGCTGAGCTTCACGATCCCGGGCGCCGAGGAGAGTTTCATCTCGAGGCTGAGCGGCCTGCTCGGCAGCATCGGCGAGATCTTCAAGAATACCGGCACCTACAAGGCAGCCGACGGAGATTTTCAGTTTCTGCTCGAGGAGGAGTCGCTGCTGACGCGCATCGGGCGCGAATTCAGCGTCGCCTGGGCTGACTTCAAGCGCGATCCGAAGCGGTTCATGATCGAACTGGTCAAGGGCGAGGGCAGCAACAGAGCCCGCCGCAACGCGCTGCTCGCCGGATCCGAGATGGCCCTCGTCGGCTATGTGACGATCTACTTCATCTCGCAGATCATCTCCTCGATGAAGGGAGCGAACGGCCTGATGATCAACGGGCTTTTCGTCTTCCTGGCGACATATCTCGCGGCCTGCTACGCCGCGCGCGGTTTCCTGCTCTACAAGCTGATCAACAGCCTGACCAACAGATTCGCGGCACCCAAGTTCGCGCTCGAAGTCGTCAACTGGGCTCCGCTGGTGACGATCATGCTGCTGGCGATCTTCATGAACAACTACAAGTTCTACTGCTATGTCTTCCCCGGCAAGTGCGTTCTGCCGGAAGAGCAGTTGCAGAAGGAAGAGGTTCTGATCGCGCAGTTGACCGATGTCCCGAAGATCGATCTCAAGGAATCTGCTTCGGCGAAGGAGAAGTCGTTCGGCGGCAGCAAGCCCAAGCCGAAGCCGGCCTCGGGCGGCGGCGGAGGCGGCCGACAGCAGCCGACACCTCCGAGCAAGGGCGTTCCGCCGCAGATGGCGCTGACGCCGCAGATCATTCCGCCCAATCCGGAGCCGCCCAAGATCAAGAATCCTTCGCTGATCGTCGCTTCGACGGTCTACGGCGATCCCTCGGCGCTTCCGCCGATGAAGGGCCCGATCGGTGATCCCTCAGGCGTCCCGGCTCCGCCGTCGAGCGGTCCGGGTACCGGCGCAGGCATCGGCAGAGGATCAGGCACGGGCGTCGGCGGAGGTGACGGAGGCGGCGTCGGCCCCGGTCGCGGTGGCAACGTCGGCGGCGGCGATATGGGTCTCGGCGGCGGCGGCGGCGTTCAGCCGATGTCGGCGGCCCTCAAACCGACCATCCTCTACAAGGAGAAGGCCAAGTACACCGAAGAGGCCCGCCAGAACAAGGTTCAGGGCACCGTGGTTCTCAACGTGGTCTTCACCGCGGACGGACGGATCTCGAACATTCGCGTGGTCCGCGGCCTGCCAGACGGACTGACCGAGAAGGCCATCGAGGCCGCGCAGAAGATCCGCTTCCGACCCGCCGTCAAGAACGGCTCGCCGGTCAGCGTCCGCGGCAACCTCGAGTTCACCTTCAATCTGTATTGATCACACGGGAGCGCAGTCATCCTGCCTGCGCTCCCATTGACGATCACTAACCTGATGAGTATTATTGCAGTTTCGTTGGAACGGCGAATTACTCCGTAACAACGCGGGCCGTTAGCTCAGTCGGTAGAGCAACTGGCTTTTAACCAGTGGGTCGTAGGTTCGAGTCCTACACGGCTCATCATTAATATGAAGCAAGAGGGGAAGCGGAAACGCTTCCCTTTTGCTTTGTGCGCTGGGATTTTCGCGCATGAAGTGAGCGATTTTTCGCAGCCCCTGAGGGGCAAAGCCTTTTCCTGCAACAATAAGAGATAACTCCTAACGGCATAGCGGTTGCCTTCTTAAGTATCTGTCGAAGATAAAACAGGAGAGGAGTAATGGAAAAGACATCAACCAGTGGATTGAAACCTGAAGAGCTCTACAACAGATGCGATCCCGGGCAGTTCGAGTTCGAGACAACGGCTGAGTTGCCCGATCGAACCGAGATCGCCGGGCAGGAGCGGGCGATCGAGGCGGTCAGGTTCGGGATCGGGATCGGTCGTCCGGGATATAATCTCTTCGTACTCGGCCCGCCCGGAACCGGGAAGCACACGACGATCCGCAGGTATCTCGAAGAGAAAGCGGCGTCATCGCCGACTCCCACTGACTGGTGTTATGTCAACAACTTCGAGAACGAACAGCAGCCGCGATATCTCAGTCTGCCGCCCGGTCAGGGGCTGATCCTCAGGCAGGACATAGCGCATCTGGTCGAGGATCTGCGGTCGGCGATTCAGTCCGTCTTCGAAAGCGAGAGTTACGGAACGCGGAAACAGGCGATCATGGACGAGATCAAGGAACGCCATGAGTCCGCGCTGGAGGAGTTGAGCCGGAAGGCGGAGGAGAAAGGGATCACGCTGCTCCAGACTCCCGCCGGGTTCGCTTTCGCGCCGGTGCGTGACGGCGAGGTGATCAGTCCCGATGAGTTCGGCAAGCTGCCGAAGGATGAGCAGAAAAAGATCGAAGACGCGATATCGGAGCTTCACGACCAGCTTCACAAGCTGATGAAACAGGCGCCGCAATGGCAGAAAGAGGGGCGCGAGAAGATCAGGGATCTCAACCGAGAGGTTTCGAGCTTCGCCGTCGAGCATATGCTGCGCGATCTGCGAACAAAATACGAATCCCTGCCGGAGGTTCTGGGATATCTCGACGCTCTCCAGCGGGATGTCATCGAGAACGTGGATACGATCCTCAATCCGGGAGAGAATCCGCTGGCGGCGGCCCTCGGGCTGCCACAACAGGGACTCTCACAGGAGTCTCTGCTGATGCGCCGGTATCAGGTCAATCTGCTGGTGAATCACGAGCCCGGCGGCGGGGCGCCGGTGATCTATGAGGACCATCCGACGTTTCAGAATCTGGTCGGTCAGATCGAATACGTATCGCACCTCGGCGCGCTGATGACGGACTTCACGCTGGTCCGTCCGGGAGCTCTGCATCGGGCAAACGGCGGTTATCTGGTGCTGGACGCCCACAAGGTCCTCGGTCAGCCGTATGCCTGGGAGGGACTCAAGCGGACGCTCAGATCGGGCGAAATTCGAATCGAATCGCTCGGACAGTCTCTCGGGCTGATCAGCACCGTGTCGATCGAACCTCAGTCGATCCCGCTCGACCTGAAGGTAGTGCTGATCGGGGAAAGGCTGCTCTACTATCTGCTCTGCCATTACGATCCGGAGTTCAACGAGCTCTTCAAGGTGGCCGTCGACTTCGACGAGGAGATGGAACGCAGCGATGAGAGCCAGAAATCCCAGGCTCGGCTGATCGGAATGCTGACTCAGCAGGAAGGTCTGATGCCGTTCGACAGACATGCCGTGGCTCGCGTCATCGAACACAGCTCGCGACTGGCCGGGGATTCCGGCAAGCTCTCCGCCCAGATCACGATGCTGGCCGACCTGTTGAGGGAGTCGGACTACCGGGCCGGCCAGGCCGGGCGTACGACCGTCTCGGCGGAAGACGTGCAGTCGGCGATAGATTCTCAACACAGGCGGGCGGACCGGCTTCGCGACAAACTGCAGGAGTCCATCCTGCAGGGCATGATCATGATCGATACCGACGGCGCGCGTACTGGTCAGGTCAACGGCCTGTCGGTGATCCAGCTCGACAAGCATGCCTTCGGCCACCCGAGCCGCATTACCGCGCGCGTCAGAATGGGCAAGGGCGAGGTGCTCGACATCGAGCGCGAAGTCAAAATGGGCGGGCCGATCCATTCGAAGGGCGTCCTGATCCTTTCCGGATACCTCGGCGCGCGGTATGCCGCAGACCACCCGCTCTCGCTAGAAGCCAGTCTGGTCTTCGAGCAATCCTATGGCGGAGTCGAGGGCGACAGCGCCTCATCGGCCGAACTTTACGCGCTGCTCTCCGCGCTGGCGGAGGTGCCGATCAGGCAGTCGCTGGCCGTCACCGGCTCGGTCAATCAGCATGGGGAAGTTCAGGCTATCGGCGGCGTCAACGAAAAGATCGAGGGCTTTTTCGATGTCTGCAAAGCGCGGGGGCTGACCGGAGAACAGGGCGTGCTGATCCCCTCCGCCAACGTCAGAAACCTGATGCTCAGAAGTGACGTAGTCGAGGCAGTGCGGGCCGGCAAATTCAACATCTATCCCGTGAAAACCATCGACCAGGGGATCGAGATCCTGACCGGCATGCCCGCCGGCGAGCGATCGGCAGAGGGACGATTTCCCATTGCAAGCATCAACCAGCGAGTCGAAGCGAGACTGATCGAACTGGCGGAGAAACGGATCCTGTTCGCGCGCAAGGACGCAGAGGTGACCGATTGATGGAGGATCAGGCCAAACGCATTCTGGTGGTGATGGATGCCTGCGAGGAGAACCTGCGGACATTCGAATCCGCCGTCCGGCTGGCGGTCAGGGAGCATGCTGAACTGATCGGCATGTTCCTCATCGACATCAACCTCTTCCGCATGGCGCAATTGCCGTTCGTGCGCGAGATCAGGTTCCCGTCGGCGACTGAATCTGAGCTCGATGCACAGCGCCTGGAGCGCGAAATCCGTGTCCGCGCCGAAAGGGCCATGCATGACTTCGCCGAAATCGCCGAACAGGCCCGGATCAGATGGTCGTTCAGGAGCGTCCGCGGGCACGTCCCGACCGAACTCGCCTCGGCGGCATCGACCGTCAACATTCTGATCCTCGGAGGACGCGCCCTTCGAAGCCGTGAAAACGAGATCCGAAAAAGCCTCGCTGAAAACCGCTCCATAACACTGCTGCTCCTCTGAAATACCCCATCAGGTGTAACGATCCCACGTTTTGGTGCGCAATCAGTGCTGCTGTCAGCCGAAAATCCGGGGATTCGGCGTGGCATCCGGGTTGCTGATAACCTCTCGCAGATAATTGAAAATAGTAACTGCTCAGCCCGCGGAGCGGGCGTCAGAAAATAGCCCCGGGGTTACGCTCGGCCTGCGGCCTCGCTTCACCCCGGGCTATTTTCTATCGC
>CALBSU010000742.1:2500-5470 GCA_937967285.1 uncultured Acidobacteriota bacterium | reverse complement strand
ACCTAGCCCCCACAATACGCGTCGAAAGCAATCCAAACATCCTGCGGCCCGCGGGCCCGGACAATAAGCCCGCACAACCGGCAGAACCTGTCAGAAAAGGCAGGAAGGGGAAAGAAGAGGATCCCTGATCTCAGAGTGCGGCGCCTGTGGGCGCCGCTTTATTCCAAAGCGGCGCCCACAGGCGCCGCACTCCAAAATCACATTTCATCATTGAACTTGTAACCAACGCCCCAGACCGTGAGGACGAGTTTGGGCTGGTCGGGGTTCTCCTCGATCTTGGCGCGGAGACGGTTGATGTGCGAATCGATCGTGCGGTCGTATCCGGCGTAGGTGTAATCCCAGATATTCTCGAGCAGGTATTTGCGCGAGTAGACGCGGCCCGGATGCGAGGCGAAGAGCGTGAGGAGTTCGAACTCCTTGGGCGTCAGGTCGACTGCGCGTCCGTCGATGGTTACCTCGCGACGTGCGGAGTCTATGCGCAAACCGCCGCGAACGATCGGCGCCTGGTCTGAGTCCTCGCCCTCGACGTTTTTGGCGCGCGTCCTTCTGAGCACGCTCTTGAGCCGGGCTTCCAGTTCCCGCAGGCTGAAGGGTTTGGTCAGGTAGTCGTCGGCGCCCATCTCGAGACCGAGCACCTTGTCGACCACATCGTCCTTGGCCGTCAGCATGATGATAGCGAGCGTGGGATGTTTCTCACGCACTTGCCGGCAGACGCTCAGGCCGTCGAGCTTGGGCAGCATCAGATCGAGGATCATGGCGGTCGGCTTGTCGCTCAGCGCCAGGCGGACGCCGGCCTCGCCGTCTCCGGCCGTGATCACCTCGTACCCGACGTGCCTGAAATAATCGCTGATCATCTTCTGAATCGCCGGATCGTCCTCGACGATCAGCAGCTTTTCATTCGTCGCCGTATCTTTCGCAGTCGATGCTTCTGTCTTTGACATGTGTGCTCAATCCCCGTCGTTTTTCGGACCGTGTATATTGCCGGTTATCAGTTTTTTTCATTTGCGGAAAAGCAATGATACGGCCTACAGAGTGCGCTGATCAAGACGGAATCATCTTCCCTGACATGCCTTGTCGCGCTGACGGGCTTGACAAAAAACCGGCCGCTGCGAATAATTCACGCCCGCACCGGATCACATAATTTGTACAGGAATTGAAGCGGCGGATCTGCACCTCCTCGGATTGGCCGGCAGTTTCCCGGTCGGACTCAACCGGGAAGGGAGCCCTCGTGTCATCGGATAATACGGAACGTATCCCTGAACTGAAATATCTGCGCTCGGGGAAGGTCAGGGATATTTATGAAGTGGACGCCGATCGCCTGATGATTGTGGCGACCGACAGGATCTCCGCATTCGACTGCATCCTTCCGCAACCGATCCCCGACAAGGGGCGTGTTCTGACGCAGATCTCGAGGTTCTGGTTCGAGAGGTTCTCTGCGATCGTCGGCAATCATCTGATCGCGGCCGATTCGGCGGACTTCCCGGAGGATGTGCGATCCCGCCTTTCGGCCGAGACCCTCGAGCGGCTCGATCTCAGATCGATGCTCGTCCGGAAGGCCGAGGTCGTCCCGTTCGAGTGCGTGGTTCGCGGATATCTCGCCGGGTCGGGCTGGAAGGAGTACCAGCAGACCGGTTCGATCTGCGGCCATCGCCTGCCGGAAGGCCTGGTCGAATCCTCGCGATTGCCTGAACCGATCTTCACTCCCGCGACCAAGGCCGAGGAGGGGCACGATATCAACGTCTCTCCCGCAGTCATGGCCGACGCGATCGGAACGACGCTCGCCCGTCAACTCGAAGAGATCAGCCTTCGCCTCTACCGCGAAGCCGCACTGTATGCCGAAACCCGCGGCATCATCATCTGCGACACCAAGTTCGAATTCGGCATCAGAGACTCGCAAATCATCCTCGTCGATGAGGTCCTGACGCCCGATTCATCACGTTTCTGGCCGAGTGCCGCCTACGCGCCGGGCGCCCCCCAGCCTTCTTTCGATAAACAGTATGTGCGCGACTATCTTGAGACGCTTGACTGGGATAAACAGCCGCCCGCTCCCTCGCTTCCTCCCGAGGTTGTGGAAGCCACAAGGACCAAATATCTCGAGGCCTTCAGATTGCTGACCGGATTCGATCTGCCCCTCTCGCGCTGATCGCCTCATAACCAGGACTCTTTGCCGGCTGTCGTCATTCAACCTCATCGCATGGAGACATTTTTGTAATGAAACTGGAACTCGAAACCCTCATCGAGCAAATGATCAGCCGTGGGATCCTCTTCGACGAAGCCGTCAGGGAGTTCGAAAAGAAGTTCATCCTCGCCGTCGTCGACCGTCACAACAACAACCTCTCCCGCGCCTCCGGCGAACTCGGCATCCATCGCAATACCCTCAGTAAACGACTCCTCGAATACCGTAAACCCAGCGCCGCTCCCGCCGCAAAGAACGGTCATAAGCCGAAATCGGCCTCAAAAAAGAAGAAATCCGGAAAATAGACGCCTTCTGCCGCCTTTAAGATTAATTATTGACAGCCGCCCGGGATCTGCATATACTTAGCACTCTCTTGCAGGGAGTGCTAATCGCGGTTTGTGAGATTCGTGATGGCACAAAGCCTGAGCGGAAGAGACTCAGCTTTCAGGGCCGTGCAGGGGAAGAAAAGTCAGTCATCATAAAACAAAACACAACACATGAAATTGAAAGGAGAATTGGGTATGGCAACAACGATACGTCCGCTCAACGACCGGATCATTGTGCGTCGGATGGAGGAGCAGGAGCAGATGCGCGGAGGGCTCTACATTCCGGACACGGCGAAGGAGAAGCCGCAGGAGGGTGAAGTGATTGCGGTCGGCAACGGCAAGCTGCTGGAGAACGGGACGCGGATTGCGATCGACGTCAAGGCCGGGGATCGGGTTCTGTTCGGCAAGTATGCCGGGACCGAGATCAAGCTGGACGGCGAGGAGTATCTGATCCTGCGCGAGGACGAT
>CALBSU010000741.1 GCA_937967285.1 uncultured Acidobacteriota bacterium | reverse complement strand
GCCTATAATCCGTTTCAGGCCACCCTGCCAATCAGCCAGACAGGGAGGTTTTCATCGGATGTCGACAGATACAGTGGACTGGATCGCCTTCAACATGATCCGTGGGATAGGTCCGAAGACTGCCAATCAGCTAATCAGAAAATTTGGATCGCCGGCCGGAGTCTTCGCCGCCTCGCGTAAATCGCTCGAGCGGGAGGGGGTGAAGACCGAAACGATCGAGGAACTGCGGGAGTCGTCCATACTCGATCAGGCCCAGGCGGAGATCGAACGGGTCGAAGCCATCGGAGCTCGCGTGCTGACGCAGGAGATGGGCGAATATCCGGCGCTGCTGCGAGAGATCCACGATCCTCCGGTGGTGCTCTATGTTCTCGGCGACCTCGCGGCGCTCGACGGGCCGTGCATCTCCGTGGTCGGATCGCGCAGGTCGACCACTTACGGCATCAACGCGGCGCAGAGCCTGGCGCGCGATCTGGCCGCACAGGGGGTAACGGTCATTTCGGGGCTCGCACGCGGGATCGACGCGGCGGCTCACCGCGGGACGCTCGAGGCCGGAGGTCGCACCGTCGCCATCATCGGAACGGGGCTCGAGACAACCTATCCGCGGGAACATGCCGGGCTTCAGTCCGAGATCCTCCGCCGGGGCGCGGTCATCTCGGAGTTCCCGCTCGGCACGCCTCCGCTGCCGCAGAACTTCCCGTACCGCAATCGCATTCTGAGCGGGCTGGCGCTCGGCGTGCTCGTCGTCGAGGCGGCCGAACACAGCGGATCGCTGATCACCGCCAGGCTGGCCACCGAACAGGGCCGCGAGGTCTTCGCCGTGCCGGGAAATATAACTTCGCAGACATCCTTTGGCACCAACTTCCTCATCAAAGACGGCGCCAAACTGGTTCAGCACTGGCTCGATGTAGTCGAGGAGCTGCCGGGTGAGATCCGGGATGCGATCTTCGGCGTCAACCGGCCCGGCAGGGCCGACGCCGATCGCGAGGGGCCGCAACAGCCGGCTTTCGAGGCTGTCGAACTTTCCGATGACGAGCGGCGCATCCTCGACCTCCTGGCTGCCGATGTCGCCTCTCATATCGATCAGCTCCTGATCTCGAGCAACCTCGATCAGCCCCGCCTGATGAGGGCGTTGCTTGACCTCGAAATGAAAGATAGAATCAGGCAGTTGCCCGGAAAAAGTTTTATTAAAAGGATTTAAATCGGATAGGAAGTAGAAAGTAAAAAGTAGAAAGTAGAAAGTGGATACCCCGAGCCATTCAACGCTTTCAACCTGCGACGAATAAATTCAAGAACATCTCCGCGCCTTTTTACTGCCGGCTTCAGACTTTCTACTTTCTGCTTTCTACTTTCTACTTCTTATGATGCTCGAGTGGCTCAAAGACTGGTTGCTGGAGATCTCGCGACAGGTTGTCGGGATGCCGGTGATATACGCGATGCCGATGATGGTCATAGTCGGGGCGCTCGATTCGTCATTGCTTTCGCTGCCTGAGGTCAACGACTACATCACTATCGCAAGGATTGCCAATAATCCGAACGAGGTATACTATTTCCCCTTTTTCCCGGCGATCGGATCGATGATCGGGTGTCTGCTGCTCTATCGGATTGCGCGTCGAGGCGAGCAGTTCGTGGTCAGGAAGTTTCATCCGAAGCATCTCGACCGGGTGCAGGAGCTGTATCGCAAGTGGGGAGTCCTGGCGCTGGTGATACCGGCGCTGCTGCCTCCGCCGATGCCGTTCAAGATCTTCGTAGCGGCAGCAGGAGTGATGAACTACCCGATCGGCAGGTTCGCTCTGGTGATCCTGATCGCGCGAATGATCAGGTACTATTTCTGGGGGATTCTCGCGTATTTCTTCCAGAACCGCGTCCGCAGAATTCTGTTCTGGATGGAGACGCACATCCTCGAGATTCTGGTCGTAACGGTCGGAATCATACTGCTCTTCTTCATAATTCGCTGGCTGGTGATCAGGCTCAGGCGAGCTGCTTCGAAGCCGGGCGCCCAGGTCAGTTGCGCCGACTGAAAACAGGCCGGGGCTGGATAACTTATCTCGATGAAATCATTCTTACTTGGAATCGGAAGCGTGCTCAAGTCGCTGCAGGCCGTGCTGGTGGGGTTCGGAGCGTTCGGGCTTTTCGCGATCGCCCTGCTCGACGCCGGAATGATCCCGCTGCCGGGCGGGCCGGACGTAGTGCTGATGACGCTCTCGCATCTCAACAACGCGATGACGCCCGTCTATGTGCTGGCGGTCACGCTCGGTTCGACTCTCGGATGTCTCTTTCCGTACTACATCGGTCTCAAGACCGGCGAGGCCGCGCTGCGCCGCTTCAGCCCCGAGAAGAGAGCGCGGGTGACGGCCCTCATCGACCAGTATGATCTGTGGGCGATGCTGGTCGGCGCCGTGCTGCCTCCTCCTTTTCCGTTCAAGATCTTCCTGATCACCGCCGGCGTCTTCAGAATGAAGGTCTGGCGTTTTCTGATCGCGCTGCTGATCGGCCGCAGCATCCGGTACTCGCTCGAGGGTTGGATGGCGGTCACCTACGGCGATCAGGCAATGACCGTCTTCAAGCAACACTATCCGAAGATAGGGCTGGCGCTTGCCGGGCTCATCGTACTCATCGTCATCATCAATACCATCCGTTCCAGAAGAAACCGGGAGATGACGGACGGCGATCTGAGCGTGGCTGAGTGAAGTGAAATTTCCAGTGAGAAAAAGATTTTGACGCCAAGTCGCCAAGGT